>CAIWHQ010000265.1 GCA_903912465.1 uncultured Alphaproteobacteria bacterium
ATAGTCTAGAACGACCCCGTCCGGCGAGGCTTCTCGCTGCGCCACGGAGACCCGAGATGAGCCCCGCACGCCCCCGCCGCAGCGCCCTCTACATGCCGGCCGGAAATCCCCGCGCCATCGAGAAGGCACGGAGCCTGGCCTGCGACGTTGTCATCCTCGACCTGGAGGACTCGGTGGCACCTGAGGCCAAGCCGGCGGCCCGTGACCTTGCCGTCGCCGCCACGACCGAGGGCGGCTTCGGCCGACGCGAGCTCGTGGTCCGGGTGAACGGCCTCGATACTCCCTGGGGCGAGGCCGACCTCGCCGCCGTCTCCGCCGGCACCGTAAGGCCCCACGCGGTCCTTGCGCCCAAGGTCTCGACGCCAGCAGATGTCGCCGCCTACGCCGCCCGCCTTCCGCAGGGCGTCGACCTCTGGATCATGGTCGAGACCTGCGCCAGCCTCTTTGCCCTTGATCGCCTGGCCGCCTCGGGCGGACCCCTGTCGGCCCTCGTCGTCGGGTCAAATGACCTGGTCAAGGAGATGCGCTGTCGGGTGGACGCCGAACGCCGCCCCCTGCAGGCGGCCCTGTCCCTGACGGTCGCCGCCGGCCGCGCCTTTGGGCTGACGGTCCTTGACGGGGTCTGGAACGAGATCGCGGACCTCGCCGGCCTTGAGGTCCAGTGCCGGCAGGGGGTCGAGTTCGGCTTCGACGGCAAGACCCTGATCCATCCCGACCAGATCGCCGCCGCCAACCAGGCCTTCTCCCCGGACCCGGAAGAGGTGGCCTGGGCGCAGATTGTGGCGGCCGCCTTCAAAACGGCGGAAAGTGCCGGCAAGGGGGTCCTGCGGGTCGAGGGCCGGATGGTCGAGCGCCTGCACCTGGAGCAGGCCCTTCGCCTGTTAGAGATCGCCGGAGCCCTTGAAGAGGCATGACCCCGCCCCGCGCCCGCGCCGCCGTCCTGGCGTTTGTCCTCCTGTTCGCGCCGGCCCTCGCCGGTGCTCAGCCCATTGATCCTATTGGCGACCTCCTGAAGTCCGCACCCCCTGCGCCTTCCCAGCCTTCGGACGAGGACGAGGAGGCCGGGGGCGTTGACCTCGACCTGCCGGACGCCGCTCCGAACACGCCCTCCCGTCCCGGCCCGGTCTCGGTTCCCGGGCAGCGCGTCCTGGTCGACGATCACAATCGCACGCCCGAGCCGCCGCTGACCTCCGCCGAGCGCGGTTACGAGTCGCGGATCCGTGCAGGCTTCAGCGCTGCGGAGAACCGCCAGGGCTCGCTTGAGGGCCGCTGGCTGGTGCGCAGCCAGGCCGGCGCCCTCTACGCCTTCCAGCTGATCGATTCCGGATCGGGAACCCTGGACGGGGCCTGGAGTGACCCGCGCCGCCCGGGTGCCCTGACCGGCTCCGGCTACATCCGGGCCGCCAGCCGCAGCACCGACCGCCTGACCCTCAGTTTCGAGGCCCCACCCCACCGGGGTGCGGTGCGCCTCCAGCTGCGTGCGGAACCTGCCGGCCAGTGGTCGGGGGTCCTGTCCGAGGATGGGGTCGAGGTGTCCGTGCGCATGCAGCGCGACTGAACCGGGCTCAGCCGGGACCGCGCCCAGGACCGTGCCCGGGGAAGGGCGGATAGGGCTGGGCGCCGGGCGCCAGGGCGGGACGTGCGGCGGCCATGGCCTTGGCGAGGGTCTCGGCCTCCATCCGCAAGGCCTCACCAAACCCCCAGACCGGACCGGGCCAGGCCGGGTCGTCCTGTCGCCGGCCCACCACATGCACGTGAAGCTGGGGCGTGACATTGCCCAGGGCGCCGACGTTCAGCTTGTCCACCTGAAGGCCCAGGGCGACGCCCAGGGCCCGGACAGCGTGTCCCGCGGCCACGATCTCCTCGACCAGGAGGCGTCGTTCAGCGGCCGACAGGTCCTCGATCTCCCGGGCGCCGGCGACCTGCGGGATCAGGATCAGCCAGGGCCAGCGGGCGTCGTCCTGCAGCCGGACGTGACAGAGGGGCAGCTCGTCCAGGGCATGGGAGCCAGCGAGGAAGGCGGGATCGATCTCAGGCATGGGGACAGATTGGCCGGGCCGACGGGTCTTCACAAGCGCCTGCGGCGTTGCAGGCCCCGGCGCTTCCAGCTAGGGACCGCTGCGACGCGGGCCAACCGCGAGGCGCACATCCAGGAGAAGAGCCATGGCTTCCAGGAAACCCATTCGCGTTGCGGTCACCGGTGCGGCCGGCAACATCGGCTACGCCCTTCTGTTCCGCATCGCCTCCGGCGCCATGTTCGGCCCTGACCAGCCGGTCATCCTGCAGCTGCTGGAAATCCCGGTGGAGGGGCCCCAGAAGGCGCTCAAGGGCGTGGCCATGGAACTTGAGGACTGCGCCTTCCCCCTGCTGGCCGGCCTGGTCCTCACTGGCGAGGCCGAGGTCGCCTTCAAGGACGCCAACTGGTGCCTCCTGGTGGGCTCCAAGCCCCGCGGCCCCGGCATGGAGCGCGCCGACCTCCTGAAGGACAACGGCAAGATCTTCATCGCCCAGGGCAAGGCCATCGACGCCGTGGCCGCCGATGACGCCCGGGTGGCGGTGGTCGGCAACCCCTGCAACACCAATGTCATGATCGCCGCTGCCCAGGCCCGCCGCCTGACGGCCGACCGCTTCACCGCCATGGTGCGCCTGGACGAGAATCGCGCCCGGGCCCAGCTGGCCCAGAAGGCCGGCGTCGCCATCGACCAGGTGAGCGACCTCTACATCTACGGCAACCACTCGCCGACCATGTTTGCCGACTTCACCCACGCCAAGATCGGCGGCAAGGATGCGGCCGGGGTGATCGGCGACGAGGCCTGGCTCAAGACAGACTTCCTGCCTGCCGTCGGCAAGCGCGGCGCGGCCATCATCGAGGCCCGGGGCCTGTCCTCCGCCGCGTCGGCCGCCAACGCCCTGGTCGACCACGTCCGCGACCTGGTCACCCCCGGCAAGGTTCACTCGGTGGCGGTCAGCAGCGAAGGCCGCTACGGTTTCGCCCCCGGTGTCTGGGCCGGCATGCCGGTGCGCACCACGGCGACCGGATACGAGGTCATCGAGACCTTCGCCATGGATGACTTCGCCAAGTCGAAGATCGCCCTGACCAACGATGAGCTGGTCGGTGAGCGCGAGACCATCAAGGACCTTCTGGCCTGATCCTCAGATCCACCCGCGCCGCCGCAGTTCGGCGGCATAGGTGCGACTGACCGGCGCTTCGGTGCCGTCCTTCAGGGTCAGGGTGGCGCGCCCGTCGCCCCGGCGGGCGTCGATGATGGCCGCCCGGGCTACCCACCAGGAGCGGTGTACCTGCATGCCGTCCTGGCCCTCCAGCTCGGCGACAGCGTCGGCCATGCGCAGCAGGATCAGGTCCTGGCCTGCGCTGGTATGCACACGCAGGTAGTGGTCCTCGGCCTCAACGGCCCAGATCTCGGCACTGCGCATCCGCACGGGCAGCCGTTCCAGGAAGCGGGAGGGGCTGGGGTCCAGGTCGGGCCGGGGCCTGTCCTGGCGGGCCAGGTTCACCGCGACCGAAAGCAGCGACATGGCGACGGACACCACCAGGGACGTGCCGATGAAGCCGGGAAGGGCTGAGGGGCCGATGTGCGCGCCCGGGATCAGGCTGGCGGTGAGCCAGACGATCACGCCGATCGGAGCGAAGATCAGGAGGCCCCCGAGGACAGCACGGAGCCAGGGGTTCAACCGGGGCGCAAGCCGGCCGGCCAGAAGGTATCCTCCCAGGCCGATCATGCCGGTCAGGATCGACACCGGGACCATGTAGGCGATCCGCAGGACCAGGGGATAGGCCGTCAGGCCGAAGGCACCCACGAAGGCGAGAAAGGCACCGACGGCGGCGGCGACGCCAGCCGTGACGACGACCGTCCGCCGCAGGCCCGTCGCCGTCCACGCTTCGCGAACGGCGTCGGGGAGCCACCGGCGAAACGGCGACGTCATCTGGCGCATCCCCGATTGCCGCCGGGCGCACCGCCCCCGAAGACCGGGGACGAAGACAGGGTGCCGACCTTGGCCGCCCGGTTTCCGCCTGATGGAGAGTCCCGCATGACCTTCTTTTCGCAGCTTCCCCGCCCGTCCCGCAAGCTGGCGCTCGGCCTGGCCCTCCTTGCTGGCCCCGTGGTCCTGGCCGGTGCCCTTCTGCCAGCCTATCTCGCCGATCCCGAAGGCGTCCGGGCCCTGTTCGCCGTCCGCCTGCACGGCCCCGACCTTGAGCTCCTGGGCCGGACCTCCCCGGTCATCCTTGTCCATCTCGCCTTCGGGGTGCTGGCCCTGGCGGTCGGGGGCATTCTCCTGGCGGGCCGCAAGGGCGCCCGGATGCACCGGGTGCTCGGCTGGGCCTGGGTCCTGGCGGTGGGGGCCGTCGCCCTCACCTCCCTGTTCATAAAGACGCTGAACCCGGGGCACTTCTCGATGATCCACCTCCTCAGCGGCTACGTGATCATCGCCCTTCCTCTCGCCGTCGCCGCGGCCCGCCGGCACGATGTCCAGCGGCACCGCAGATACATGACCGGCATGTATCTGGGCGGCTTCGCCTTGAACCTCATCTTCGTGCTGCTGCCAGGGCGTCTGGTCTGGAACCTGTTCCTCGGCTGATCTCCGCCCTGCACCTGACTCAGCGGCAGGCCGCCCTCGGCGGTTGCCTGATCTCCGGGGGGTGCCTATAAACCGGCCACTCGCCAATCGGGCGAGCCAGCAGAACAACGTTTCTGGGCCCCATGAACATCCACGAACATCAAGCCAAGACTGTCCTGTCCGAGTTCGGCGTGGCGGTCCCGCGCGGGTTTCCCGCCTTTTCCGTCGAAGAGGCCGTGAAGGCCGCCGAACAGCTGGGCGGCCCGGTCTTCGTGGTGAAGTCCCAGATCCACGCCGGCGGGCGCGGCAAGGGCCGCTTCGAGGGCCTAGGGCCCGACGCCAAGGGTGGCGTCCGGGTGGTCAAGAGCGTCGACGATGTGCGGACCAACGCCCAGGAAATGCTTGGCCGGGTCCTGGTGACGCACCAGACCGGGCCCAAGGGCAAGCAGGTCAACCGCCTCTACATCGAGGAAGGCGCGGCCATCAGCAAGGAGTTCTACCTCTCCCTCCTGGTCGACCGCGAAACCAGCTGGGTCTCGGTGGTCGCCTCGACCGAAGGCGGCATGGATATTGAAACCGTCGCCCACGACACGCCGGAGAAGATCATAACCTTCGGGATCGACCCGGCGACCGGCGTCTGGCCGTTCCACGGGCGCACCCTGTCCAAGGCCCTGGGCCTCAGCGGCGACCTCGCCAAGCAGGCGACCAAGCTTCTGGGTCAGCTCTATACAGCCTTCGTCGCCAAGGACATGGCGATGCTCGAGATCAACCCGCTGATCGTGACCGCGGATGACCAGCTGCGGGTCCTGGACGCCAAGGTGTCCTTCGACTCCAACGCCCTCTACCGGCATCCGGAAGTGGTGGCTCTGCGCGACGAGAGCGAAGAAGACCCCAAGGAAATCGAAGCTTCCAAGTTCGACCTTTCCTATATCGCCCTCGAGGGCGAAATCGGCTGCATGGTCAACGGCGCTGGCCTGGCCATGGCGACCATGGACATCATCAAGCTCTACGGCGCTGAGCCCGCCAACTTCCTGGACGTCGGCGGCGGCGCGGACGAAGCCAAGGTGACGGCCGCCTTCAAGATCATCATGGCCGATCCCAATGTGAAGGGCATTCTGGTCAACATCTTCGGTGGGATCGCCCGGTGCGATATCCTGGCCAATGGCGTGGTCAACGCCGTCAAGCAGGTTGGCCTGACTGTGCCCCTGGTGGTGCGCCTGGAAGGCACAAACGCCGAGCTGGGCAAGAAGATCATCAATGAGAGCGGCCTCAACGTCATTGCGGCCAACGACCTCAGCGATGGCGCAGAGAAGATTGTGAAAGCCGTGCGGGGGCTCGCCTAATGTCCATTCTGATCGGCAAGGAAACCCGGGTCATCTGCCAGGGCATTACCGGCGCCCAGGGCACCTTCCACTCCGAGCAGGCCATCGCCTACGGGACCAAGATGGTCGGCGGCGTGACCCCCGGCAAGGGCGGGACCACCCATGTGGGTCTGCCGGTGTTCAATACGGTGGATGAAGCCGTGCGGCAGACGGGCGCAGACGCCAGCGTGATCTATGTGCCGCCGCCCTTCGCCGCGGATTCGATCCTCGAAGCGATCGACGCCGGAATTCCCCTGATCATCTGCATCACCGAGGGCATTCCTGTCGCCGACATGATCAAGGTCAAGCGCGCCCTGTCGGGCTCGAAGTCCCGTCTGATCGGCCCCAACTGCCCGGGCGTCCTGACGCCGGAAGCCTGCAAAATCGGGATCATGCCCGGAAATATCTTCAGAAAAGGCTCGGTCGGGGTGGTTTCGCGCTCTGGCACCCTTACCTATGAGGCGGTCTTCCAGACCACCCAGGTGGGCCTTGGACAGACCACAGCCGTGGGTATTGGCGGGGACCCCGTGAAGGGCACGGAGTTCATCGACATGCTCGACATGTTCCTGAAGGACCCCGAGACGGAGTCGATCATCATGATCGGCGAAATCGGGGGGTCGGCCGAAGAAGATGCTGCGGAATTCATAAAGAATTCAGCGATTCGGAAGCCTATGGTCGGGTTCATTGCGGGCCGCACTGCCCCGCCCGGACGAAGGATGGGCCATGCGGGTGCCATCATCTCGGGCGGCAAGGGCGGCGCGGAGGACAAGATTTCGGCGATGGAGTCCGCGGGAATTCGCGTGGCGCCGTCTCCGGCGAAGCTGGGAGAAACCCTGCTCGAGGTGCTGAAGGGCGCCTGAGGGGGCCACAATTCAACCTTGAGCGGTCCAGCTCGACTCTCCTCCAGAAGGCGTCGCGGGCCGCCGGCGACAGGCGGGCGACATGGCGGATGACGCTGGACGGATCAACGAGCTCCTGGCGGAGACTTCCTTCCTCTATGGCGGCAACGCCGCCTTCATCGAGGATCTCTACGCCCGATGGCTGAAGTCGCCCGACTCGGTCGAGGCGTCCTGGCGCAGTTTCTTCGCCTCGGTCCATGACCGTGCCGGAGCGGGTCAACCGCTTTCCCCCCCGGCCTGGACCGCCCGAACGGCGCCGTCCGCCCGTCCGGACTGGCTGTCTGCCATCGACGGGCTCTGGCCCGCCGTCGAAGCCAAGCTGACCTCGAAGATCTCGGAGCGGACCCCCGCCGTGGCGTCGCAGGACGTCCGCGCGGCCACCCTCGATTCCCTGCGCGCCATCATGATGATCCGCGCCTACCGGATGCGGGGGCATCTGCGGGCCAACCTGGACCCTCTTGGCATCGCCGTTCCCGAGGGCGACGCCTCCGAGCTCGATCCCGCCTCCTACGGCTTCTCCGAGGCGGACTACGACCGTCCCATCTTCCTGGACTACGTCCTGGGCCTGGAGACCGGCACGCTCCGCGAGATCCTCGCCATCCTCAAGCGCACCTACTGCGCCGACATCGGCGTGCAGTACATGCACATCTCCGACCCGGCCCAGAAGGCCTGGCTCCAGGAGCGGATCGAAGGGCGGGACAAGGAGATCGTCTTCACCCGCGAGGGCAAGATCGCCATCCTCAAGAAGCTGATCGAGGCTGAGGGCTTCGAGCGCTTCCTGCACAAGCGCTTCCCCGGCACCAAGCGTTTCGGCCTGGACGGTGGCGAGGCCATGGTCCCGGCCCTCGAACAGATCATCAAGCGTGGCGGTGCCCTGGGCGTCCGCGACATCGTTATCGGCATGCCCCATCGCGGCCGGCTGAACGTCCTGGCCGCCGTCATGGGCAAGCCCTACCGGGTCATCTTCCACGAGTTCCAGGGCGGCTCGACCCTGCCTTCGGACGTCCAGGGGTCCGGCGACGTGAAGTACCATATGGGTGCCTCTTCCGACCGCGCCTTCGACGGCAACAACGTCCACCTGTCCCTGACGGCCAACCCGTCACACCTCGAGATCGTAAATCCCGTCGTCCTGGGGAAGGCCCGGGCCAAACAGGCCTACGTCCTGCGGGAGACCTCCGACGCCGGCCGCGGCCATGTCCTGCCCCTACTGATGCACGGCGACGCCGCCTTCGCGGGCCAGGGCGTGGTGGCGGAGTGCTTCGCCATCTCCGGCACCCGGGGTTACAGGACCGGTGGCTGCATCCACTTCATCGTCAACAACCAGATCGGCTTCACCACGGCGCCCAAGTACAGCCGGTCCTCGCCCTATCCCTCGGATGTGGCGCTGATGGTCGAGGCGCCGATCTTTCACGTCAACGGGGACGATCCCGAGGCGACGGTCTACGCCGTCAAGGTGGCCACGGAGTTCCGCCAGAAGTTCGGCCGGGACGTCGTCATCGACATGTTCTGCTACCGGCGGTTCGGTCACAACGAGGGCGATGACCCGACCATGACCTCGCCGCTCATGTATGCCCGGATCAAGGATCATCCGAGCACCCGGGAGATCTACGCCCGCCAGCTGGTCGGCGAGGGTGTGGTCACCGGGGACGACGTCGACCAGTGGGTGGCGGAGTTTGAGGCCCTGCTCGACGCGGAGTTCGACGCGGCCAAGGCCTACAAGGCCGACAAGGCCGACTGGCTCGACGGCAAGTGGGCGGGGCTGGCCCTGCCCGAGGGTGAGGATCGCCGGGGCGACACCTCCGTGCCTCTCGCCCGGCTGCGGGGGCTCGGTGACCGGATCACCGCCATCCCGGAGGGCATCGACGTCCACAAGAACGTCCGTCGGGTGGTCGAGGGCCGAAAGTCGGCCATCGAGTCCGGTGAGGGCATTGACTGGGCTACCGCCGAGCATCTCGCCTTCGGCAGCCTTCTGCAGGACGGCTTCCCCGTCCGGCTGGCGGGCCAGGACAGCGTGCGGGGCACCTTCACCCAGCGGCACTGCGACATCGTCGACCAGTCCACCGAGGCGCACTACATCCCCCTCAACAACCTCGGCCCCGGCCAGGCGCATTTCGAGGTCATCGACTCGCCCCTGTCAGAGGAGGCGGTCCTCGGCTTCGAGTACGGATTCTCCCTCGCCGACCCCAAGACCCTGGTGCTCTGGGAAGGCCAGTTCGGTGACTTTGCCAACGGCGCC
>CAIWHQ010000266.1 GCA_903912465.1 uncultured Alphaproteobacteria bacterium
GGCGCCGCCCCTGGATCATGGTCTGATAAGCGGGAACCGGTTATCGGATCGAAGCATAATCTAACATACTGAAATTAGAGCTTGTTTTCCCCCTCAGAGGTTTCGTCTGAAGGGAACAGACCCTAGCCCGACAGCTGCGGTGCCCTGCGGCTTGCGGAGATGGCCAGGAAGATGGCCGGGATAACGATCAGGGCGCCCATCAGGAAGGGCCCGTCGATGTTGATCGGGAAGATCAGTCCGGCGCAGAAGGGCCCCACCACCCGGGCCAGGGCACCGCAGGCGTTGTTCAGGCCCAGAATCTGTCCCTGCCGGTGAGGGTCGGCGGTCCGGGTGATGATGGAGCCGACGTTCGGGAAGGCCACGGACTGACCGATGGCGGTGACGCACATCAGGGCGATGGTCATCGCCGTACCGGTCGACAGGACCTGGAAGCCCGCACCCAGCACCGTGAGGATCATGCCCAGGGTCAGCATCCGAACCTCCCCATACTTCTCCGAGAGGGGGCCGGTGAGGAACATCTGCGAGATCGCCGCAGAGATCCCCACGAAGGCGAAGCAGATTCCGATATCCCGGGGCGTCCAGCCGAACCGCTCATTGGCCCAGAGCCCGAAGGTGGATTCGATGCCCGTGAAGGCGAAACCCACCAGGAAGGTCAGAAGCATCAGGCGACCCAGGACCGGGCTCTGGACGACGTCGTCGATGGCCGACCAGCGATTGACCCGATGGGCGGCGCCTTCCCGGCGATGGTTGCTCTCGCGGATGAAGACCAGAATGCCCAGCGCGCAGAGAGCCGCCAGCCCCGAGGCCACGAACAGCGGGATCCGGAAACCGGCCGGCCCGGCGTCGGGGTGGGCCAGGAGCCCGCCCAGGGAGGGGCCGACGATCATGCCCACGTTCCAGGCGGCCCCCTGGTAGGCCATCTGCCGGGTACGCTGCTCCGGCGGGGTGACGTCGGACAGGTAGCCCTGGATCACCGCGCCGTTCCCGGCGGCGAGGCCACCGACCAGCCGGATCAGGAAGGCGGCCAGTATGTTCGGGGCGAATGCGAGGGCCAGATAGCACAGGCAGTTGCCCGTGATGGTCGAGATCAGGATCGGCTTGCGCCCATAGCGGTCGGACAGCCGGCCCCAGAAGGGTTCGCCAAAGAAGGAGCCGATCGAGTAGGCCGAGAAGATCAGGGCGATCTGCCAGGCCGGGGCGTCGAAGGACTTGGCGTAGAATGGCAGCAGCGGGACGATGATCCCGAAGCCCAGCATATTGATGAAAATGACCGCGATGAGGGCCATGGCCGCGAAGGGCGGCGTGGACCTCGGCTTGTCTGCGGCCTCCGACATGGCGCGGTTGTTAGGGCCGCGGGCCCGGACGGGCAAGGGCGGGCGGCGACGAAATCCGGCGCCGCCCGGAAGAGGGGCCTATTTCGGCGCCAGGATCATGATCATCTGGCGGCCCTCCATGCGGGGCTCGTACTCCACCTTGGCCACCGGATCGAAGTCAGCCTTGACCTGCTGGAGAAGCTTCATGCCCAACTCGGGGTGCGCCAGTTCACGACCTCGGAAACGGAGGGTCACCTTGACCTTGTCGCCTTCGCCAAAGAAACGGTGCATCGAGCGCGACTTAACTTCGTAGTCATGGACGTCGATGTTCGGACGAAGCTTGATCTCTTTGATCTCGACGACCTTTTGACGCTTGCGCGCCTCGTTCTTCTTCTTCTGTTCCTGGAACTTGAACTTTCCAAAGTCCAGGATTTTGCAGACGGGCGGATCGGCGTTGGGCACGATCTCCACCAGGTCCAGTCCCGCCTCTTCGGCGGCTTCCAGGGCTGAGGAGGTGGGCATGACCCCCTGCTTCTCGCCATGCTGGTCGATCAGCAGGACCCGGGGAACGCGGATGTCTTCATTGATGCGCGGACCGTCTTTGACGGGCGGCGCCTGCATGGGCCGGCGAATAGGCTTCTGCTCCTCAGGCTGTTGAAGAAGTCGACGACGGGAAAACGCCCGCCGCAGAGAGATATATGACCTTGTGGACCGCGGGGATCAAGCAGAGCCTTCAACAGGCAGCAGGCTGTCGGCGGCGCGCGCCACCGTCGAAGGGTCCAGGGTCGACAGGTCGTCGGCCTGGACCACGATCACATGCCCCCTCGGCGCGGACAGGGCCGGGTCCGAAGCTCCGGAGAACAGGACCACAGTCGGGGCCCCCGCTGCGGCGGCCAGGTGCAGGGGGCCGGTGTCGTTGCCGACCACAAGGGCGGCGTCGGCGCCGAAGAGGGCCACGGTGGCAAAGTCGGTGCGTCCGGTCAGGTCCCGGGCCTGGGGCACATGCTTCTGGATGTCTCGCCCCAGGGCGCTTTCCTGGGGTCCGCCGATGACCAGGATGTCGAAGCCCCGGTCATGCATCCGCCGGGCCAGCCGCCCATAGCTCTCCACTGGCCAGCGCTTGTCCAGCCTGTGGGCCGATCCGCCCGGGATCAGCATGACATAGGGGCGCTCCGGACGCCGGCGTCGGCCCCGGGCGGTCCGGCCGATCCAGGACAGGTCCGGCGGCGGCGCCGACAGGGGCGTCGTGGGCGCATCCGGCCAGATTCCCGCAGACTTCAGCTGGTCGGCCTGGCGCTCCAGGGTGTGCATGGCGTCCTTGCCTGGCGTGCGGTGGGGCAGGGCGCAGCCGAGGGCGACGCCTGACCATTCCGGCGGGAAGGGCCTCAGAAGGTGGAAGATCCGCTCCGAGGCAGAGGAGGTCTGCAGGTCGTAGACCCGGTCGTAGCGCGCCGCCTTCAGCCGGCCCCGCAGGGCCAGCCAGGCCCCGGGCCCCTCGGGCTTCCCGTCGGTCTCGACCTCGTCGAAATAGGGGCAGGCCCGGGCCAGGGCCTCGAAGGGCGGCGTGGTCAGGAGGGTGATGCGGGCCTTGGGGTGGGCTTCCCGGATCCGCCGCATGGCCGCCAGGGCCAGCACGAAATCGCCCAGGGCCGACAGCTTGATGACCAGGACTTTGCGGATCTGGCGGCTCATTCCCTGGCTTCCCGCGCCTTGAGGAGTTGCTCATACACCGCAAGGGTCGCCGCGCACATGGCGTCGTTGGCATAGAGCCGGGTCGCCCGCTCCCGTGCCGTCCTCCCAAGGGCCGCCAGGCCCGCGCGGCCCAGGTCGGCGGCGGCGGCCATGGCGCGGACCCAGGCCTCGATGTCGCCGGGCGCCGCCAGCCAGCCGGTCTGGCCGGGCAGGACGGTCTCCGTCGTGCCGCCATGGTCCGAGGCGATGACTGGTCGCCCCATCACCTGGGGCTCCACCGCCGCCCGGCCGAAGGACTCCGGCACAAGGGTGGGCAACAGGGCGACGTCCGCCGCCAGGAAGGCCGCCGGCATGTCGTCGCAGTGCCCGACAAGGCGAACCTCGCCCTCCAGTCCCGCGGCGCGGACGGCCGCCTCCAGCGACTGGCGAAAGGTTGTCCGGCCCTGGTCGTCGCCGGCGAAGATCACCCGCAGGTCCCGGCCCTCGCCCTTTAGTCGCGCGGTGGCGGCGATAATCGTCTCGTGACCCTTGATCGGGGTCAGGCGGCCGGCCAGCAGGAAGACCAGGGGCCCCTCGCCCGCCGGCGGTAGCCCCCAGGCCTGCCTCAGGGCCTCCACGCGCTCCGGGGTCACCCGGGCCGGATCGAAGCGGGTGAGGTCCACGCCCCGGGGGATGGCGACGACCCTCTCAGGTGCAATCCCGTGCTCGGCCAGGACGTGATCCCGCGTGAAGTCGGAGTTGGCGATCACCCGGTCCACACGGGTCATGACGGCATTGTACCAACGTTTCGCCCGGCCCTTGGCGACATAGATGCCGTGATAGGTCGCCACCGTCGGCAGGCCCTCGGCCCGGGCCGCCCACAGGGCCGGGAAGGCCGGCGCGCGGGACCGGACGTGGACGAGACTGACCCCCCGCTCCCGGATCACCCGGCGCAGGGTCCGGGCGGTCTTCAGCATGACCAGGGGATTCTTGCTGTGCATGGGCAGGCGGACCAGCTCGCCCCCTGCCGACGCCAGGGCCGCCTCCATCCGCCCGCCCCGGCTGGCGACCAGGGCCCGGCCACCTGCGGCGACCACGGCGCGGGCGACGTCGAGCGTGGTCTGCTCGGCGCCGCCGGTCTCCAGCTCGGGGACCACCTGCAGCAGGGTGAAGTTCGGAGGAAGGCTCACCCCGTCCTGATAGCGCAGGCCGGTGCCGGGCGCTATGCAGGGGCCATGCAGGAGACATCCGGTCATCTGGAGCGCGAGGCGGGGATTCCCCTGGCCTGGCGAGCCGTTGCGGGGCGCGGGCCCACGGTCGTCTGGCTGGGTGGCTTCCGCTCGGACATGACCGGGACCAAGGCCCAGGCCCTGGCCGACCAGGCCCTCGCCGCCGGCCGGGCCTTCCTGCGCTTTGACTATTCCGGCCATGGCGAGTCCGGCGGGGGCTTCACCGACGGGACCATCGGGTCCTGGCGAGCGGATGCCCTCGACATGATCGATCGGCTCACCCAAGGCGACCTTGTCCTTGTGGGTTCGTCCATGGGTGGCTGGCTGGCCTGCCTGTGCGCCCTGGCCCGGCCGGAGCGGGTGAAGGGCCTGGTCCTTGTCGCCCCCGCCGCCGACTTCCCCCAGACCCTGATGATCCCGGAGATGACCGACGCCGACCGCGCCGCCCTGGCCCGCAACGGGGTCTGGATGCGGCCGTCCGAGTACGGCGAGCCCTATCCTATTGCTCGCCGTTTCCTGGAGGAGTCCGCCGACTGGAACCTTCTGCCCGGCCCGGTGCAGATCGACCTGCCCGTGCGCATCCTGCAGGGCGGCGCAGACCCGGACGTCCCCTGGCGTCATGCCCTGGCCCTGTCGGAGGCCCTGACCTCGCAGGACCTCGTCTTCAGCCTGGTCCGCGACGGCGACCACCGCCTCTCCCGGCCCGAGGATATTGACCGGCTACTGGCCTTCGTCGACGAGCTCTGCGGATAGCTAGCCGCCGGCGGCGAGGATGGCGGCCAGGCCCTCGCGGTAGGTGGGATGGGCCGGCCGCCAGCCCAGGGCCGCCTTGGCCCGGGCGTTGGAGACCCGCTTGCTTTCGGCCCAGAACCGCCGGGCGGCGGGGGTCAGGGCCTCCAGGTCCAGGGGCGTCGCTGGCGGCGGCTCGACGCCCAGCAGGCGGCAGGCCTCCAGGGTCACGTCGGCGGCTGGCGCCGGTTCATCGTCGCAGAGGTTGAACACGCCGATCCGGTCCGGCCGGACCAGGGCGGCGGCGAGGCCGTCGGCGAGGTCGTCCACGTGGATCCGGCTGAAGACCTGGCCGGGCGCGGCCATCCGCCGGGCGGTCCCCTCCCGCACCCGGTCCAGGGCCGAGCGGCCGGGGCCGTAGATGCCGGGAAGCCTGAAAATGGCCAGGGGGCGGCCCGTCCCGGTCCAGGCGGCCTCGGCCGCCACGCGCCGCCGGGAGATCTCCGAGGCGGGCCGCACCTCACTGGTCTCGCGAACCCAGCGCCCGCCGCGGTCACCGTAGACGCCGGTGGTGGAGAGGTAGCCGATCCATCCCGGTCCGGACCCGGAGGCGAGGTGAGGGGCCAGGGTCTCGAAGCCGGGGCAGAGGCCGGTCTCCGGGTCGGGGGCGGCGGTGATCAGCAGGGCATCCGCCCGTCCCAGGGCCGTCCCCAGGGCGTCCGGATCGTGGACGGACACGGTCTCCACAGTGTCCCGCCAGGGGGCCGGGAGGGGGCTGCGTACCGTCGCGGTGACCTGCACGTCACCCGGCAGCCGTGCGGCCAGGGCGCGGGCCGAATAGCCGAAGCCGAAGACGAGGAGTCTCACCCTGCGCCCAGCAGGTCCTTCAGGACCGCCCGGGCCCCCTCGGCCAGGTCGGGCCGCTTCAGGGCATAGGCGACATTGGCCCGCAGGAGGCCCAGCTTGTCGCCGCAGTCATAGGTCGTCCCGTCGTACTCCAGGGCGTGGAAGGCCTGGTCGGCCATCAGGTCGGCCATGGCGTCGGTCAGCTGGATCTCGCCGCCAGCACCCTTCCGGTGCCGGGCCAGGCGTTCGAAGATCTCGGGCTGGAGGATGTAGCGACCGGAGATGAAGAGGTTGGACGGCTCGGTCCCCGGCGCGGGCTTCTCGACCATGCCGGTCATCCGGTTCCGCCGGCCGTCCTGTCCGTCGAGGGCGACGATGCCGTACTTGTGGGCCTGGCCCTCCGGCGCCGGCTCGACGACGACGATGTTGCCGCCGACCTGGTCGAAGGCCGCCACCGCCTGTGCCAGGGCGCCTGGCTCGGCCATCATCAGCATGTCCGGCAGCATGACGGCGAAGGGCTCGTCGCCGATGATGTCCCGGGCGCACCAGACGGCGTGGCCCAGGCCCAGGGGCGCCATCTGCCGCACGAAGCTCATCTCGCCCGGCCGGGGCAGGTCGCGGCGGATGTCGGCCAGGATGTCGAGCTTGCCCTTGGCCTCCAGCTGGGCCTCGAGCTCCACATGGTGGTCGAAATAGTCCTCGATGGCGCCCTTGCCGCGGCCGGTGACGAAGACGAAGTGCTCGATCCCCGCCGCCCGGCCCTCCTCGACGATGTAGGACAGGATCGGCCGGTCGACGACGTTCAGCATCTCCTTGGGCGTGACCTTGGCGGCGGGCAGCACCCGCGTGCCCAGCCCCGCCACCGGCAGCACCGCCTTGCGCACCTTGCCTGACATGGACGTCTCCGTTGCAGGCCCTTCCTCTAGTCGAGGGCGGCGGTTCCTTCCAGAACGATCACGGTCCGGCCGCCGATCCAGGTCCCGTCGGCTTCGGCCGAGACTGTCACCCGGCCAGCCCGGCCCACGGCCGCGCCCTGGCTGGCGACATAGCGCGGCGGCAGGATTCCCTCGCCGATGAGCCACAGGGCCAGGCCGGCGTTGAGGCTGCCGGTCACCGGGTCCTCCGGCACGGACAGGCTGGGGCAGAAGGCGCGCACCTCCAGCTGCGAGGCCCCGCCCGGCGGGTAGAGGGCGGCCACCCCCAGCTCCAGGCCACCCAGGGCGCCGAATTCCGGGGTCAGGGCCAGGACCCGCTCGACGGAGTCCAGCAGGACGGCGCACCAGCCCGGCCCGTTGTCGATCCAGCGCCCGGTCAGGATGGCGGATTCCGGAATCTTCAGTCCACGGATGATCTGCGCCGTCACCTCCGGCTCCAGAGGCCCGACCCGCAGCAGGGGCGGGGCGGCGAAGGCCAGGTCCTCGCCATCGATCCGCACAGGCACCCGGCCCACCCCGCACTCCTGGACTACGCGTCCGGGCGTCCTCGGCTGGCCGCCCGCCGACAGCCAGGCCTGGCAGGAGCCCAGGGTCGGATGGCCGGCGAAGGGCAACTCCCGCTCCGGCGTGAAGATCCGCACCTGGTAGTCGGCACTCGGGTCGGTCGGCGGCAGGAGGAAGGTGGTCTCGGACAGGTTCGTCCAGTTGGCAAAGGCGGCCATCTGTGAATCGGACAGGCCCTCGGCGTCGTGCACCACGGCCAGGGGATTGCCGTTCAACGGCCCCGAGGCGAAGACGTCGATCTGCTGGAAGCGGCGGAGGGTCATGGCTCCACCCGCGCCCTCAACCGCTCGGCGACGATGGCCGCGACGTCCGGGTCGTGGTGCGGATCGTTGGGGTCAGCGAGGCCCCTGGCCGCGCCGTCCGCGTCCTGGGCCAGGCGGTTCTGGCTCATCTTCCACTTGCCGCGGATTTCGGTGATCTCGATCTCAAGGCCGACAATGCCCCGCAGCATGGAGTCGATGTAGTCGGCGGGGGCGTCCGACGGTGCCCAGGGCGCCGGCCGGCGGGACTCCTGCGCCGCCGTCAGGGCGGCGACGTGGGCCGCGAGCCAGTCGCGTTCGGGGCGCAGGGTCGGGATCCCGCGCACCTGGACCATCTCGTAGTTCCAGGTCGGGGTGACGCGCTCGGTCTCGGCCTTGGAGGGATACCAGGACGGGGTCACGTAGGCCTCCGCCCCCTGGAAGACCACCAGGCAGTCCCGGGCCTCGGCGAGGGCCTCCAGGTGGGGGTTGGGGCGGGCGAGGTGGCAGGTGAGCCGCAGCCGCCCCTCCGCCTCAACGACCAGGAAGGGCAGGGGCGAGGCCAGGGGCCCCTCCGGCCCGGCGCTGATCAGCAGGCCCAGGGGCTGGCGCGCCACCAGGTCCCACAGGACTTCGGGCCGGGTCTCCTCGAAGACGTCAGGCAGGTACATCCGTGTGCCCCTATTCCACCGTCACCGACTTGGCGAGGTTGCGGGGCTGGTCGACGTCGGCACCCTTCTGGACGGCCACATAGTAGGCCAGCATCTGGATGGGGACGGCGTAGACCAGGGGGGCGACGATGTCGTCGCAGCCGGGGGTGACGATCAGGCGGACCCCGGCCGGGGCGCGGCGGGCGCCTTCCTCGTCGGTGATGAAGATGACCGGGCCGCCCCGGGCCATGACCTCGGCTGTGTTGGAGACGGTCTTCTCGAAGAGGGCGTCGGAGGGGGCCAGGACGATGACTGGCGTCGCTTCGTCGATCAGGGCGATGGGACCGTGCTTCAGCTCGCCGGCGGGGTAGCCCTCGGCGTGGATATAGCTGATTTCCTTGAGCTTGAGGGCGCCCTCCAGGGCCAGGGCCGACATGACCCCGCGGCCGAAGTAGAGCACGTCCCGGGCCTTGGCGAGTTCGGGTGCCAGGGCGCGGATCTGGTCCTCAAGGGCCATGGCGCCGGCGATCAGGCGCGGCGCTTCCAGGAGCAGCCGGGTCAGCCGGGCCTCCTCGGTGGCGTCAATCCTCCCCTTGGCCGCGGCGGCGGCCACGGCCAGGGCGGTGAGGGCGGCCACCTGGCTGGTGAAGGCCTTGGTGGAGGCCACGCCGATCTCGGGGCCGGCATGGGTGGGCAACAGGATGTCGGCCTCGCGCGCCATGGTGCTGGTGTGCACATTGACCACGGCCGCCGTACTCAGGCCCTGGTCTCGGCACCAGCGCAGGGCCGCCAGGGTGTCGGCGGTCTCGCCCGACTGGGAGACGACGATGCACAGGGTGCCCTTGCGCATCGGCGGGGCGCGGTAGCGGAACTCGGAGGCCACGTCGATGTCGACGGGGATCCGGGCCAGGGACTCGAAGAGGTACCGGCTGATCAGGCCGGCATAGTAGGCCGTGCCGCAGGCGACGATCTGGATCCGGTCCACCAGGGCGAAGTCCAGACCGCCCGGGGCCCGCGCCCGCCCGGTGACGGGGTCGAGGTAGGCCGACAGGGTGTGCTGGCAGGCGCCCGGCTGGTCATGGATCTCCTTTTCCATGAAGTGCCGGTAGTTGCCCTTCTCCACCAGGGCGGCGGCCTGGGGGATGATGCGGATCTGCCGGGTGACCGGCCGGCCCTCGGCGTCGAATATGCGCGCCGTGGTCCGGTCGATGGCCACGAAGTCGCCCTCGTCCAGATAGGCGATGCGGCTGGTCATGGGCCCCACGGCCAGGGCGTCGCTGCCCAGGTACATCTCGCCATCGCCATAGCCGACCACCAGGGGGCTGCCGCGCCGGGCGCCGAGGATCAGCTCGTCCTCGCCCTCGATGAGGACCGCCAGGGCGAAGGCCCCGCGCAGGCGGTCGAGGGTCTGCTTCAGGGCGTCGAGGGGCGTGGCGCCCCCCGCCAGGGCCCGGTCGATGAGGTGGGGAATGACCTCTGTGTCGGTCTCGCTCTCGAAGGTGCGGCCCTCGGCGGCCAGCTCGGCCTTCAGCTCGGCGAAGTTCTCGATGATGCCGTTGTGCACCAGGGTCACCCGCCCCGCCCGTTGCGGGTGGGCGTTGGTCTCGGAGGGGGCGCCGTGGGTCGCCCAGCGGGTGTGGCCGACGCCGGTCAGGCCGTCGAGGGGCTGCTCGCGCAGGACATCCTCGAGGGCCCGGATCTTGCCGCGGGCCCGCCGCCGGCCGACCTGGCCGTCGGCGACCATGGCCACCCCGGCGGAATCGTAGCCGCGATACTCAAGGCGCTTCAGGGTCTCGATCAGGCGCGCCTGGACGGGCCCCTTCCCGACAATACCGATGATGCCGCACATGGCCTGGTCCTCTCTTCCGGCGTCCCTTCCCGCCGGGCCCGCTGACGGGCTAGACTGGAGACATGGGCGGGGTTTAGCACCCGCAACCATGGCGTCGACTAAATCCGGGTTTCGAATCGTTTCGGATTCCGGCCCCACTATGCCGAAAGCTTAGGAAGGCCCCATGAGCAAACGCGCCTATTTCGGAACCGACGGAATCCGCGGGGAGGCCAACACCCAGCCGATGACCGCCGAGGTGGCCCTTCGGGTCGGACTGGCGGCGGGCAAGCTGTTCCGCTCGCGGGCCGAAGGCCGCCACATGGTGGTGATCGGCAAGGATACCCGCCTGTCGGGCTA
>CAIWHQ010000267.1 GCA_903912465.1 uncultured Alphaproteobacteria bacterium
ACCTTCGGGACCCTCTACCCACCGGACGACCTCTCCGCCTACCTGCAGTCGGCCTACGACCCCGAGACGACGCGCCTCAGCCTGGAGGACCCCGCCCAGGCGAGTTGGCTCCTGGAGGACGCCTCTGGGCGGGCCTTGGGGTATGCAACTGCGGGGCCCTGCGGGCTCCCCCATTCCGAGGCCGGGCCGGGCGCCCTCGAGCTCAAGCGGATCTACCTGAGGCCGGGCGTCCAGGGCGGCGGCCTCGGTGGGGCTCTGTTCGACGCGGTGATGACCTGGATGGCCACTCAGGCCCCGCCCGACGTCTGGATCGGGGTCTGGTCGGAAAACTTCGGCGCCCAGCGCTTCTACGCGCGACGGGGCTTTCAGAAGGTCGGCGAGTATGGCTTTCCCGTGGGCAACACCATCGACCGGGAATTCATACTGCGGCGGAGACCCGCCTTCTGAGGCGTCCTGCACTGGACAGCGGGGCCTCAGGGCTTCACATTCGGGTCTCAAACACTCGTTCGGCCCGCAAGGGGACGTCCACCATGTTCATGCGTTTTTTCACCGAACTCCGCGAGGCCAAGGTCCCCGTGACCCTCAAGGAGTACCTCATGCTGATGGAGGCGCTCGACAAGGCGGTCATCGGTCGCAACGTTGAAGAGTTCTACTATCTGGCGCGCTCTGCCCTGGTGAAGGACGAAAAGAACCTCGACCGGTTCGACCAGGTTTTCGGTCACGTCTTCAAGGGCCTGGAGAAGCTTGAGGGCTTTGGCGTCTCCGACATCCCGGCCGAGTGGCTGAAGAAGATCTCCGACCAGTTCCTCACCGACGAGGAGAAGGCCCAGATCGAGGCCATGGGCGGGTTCGAGAAGCTCATGGAGGCCCTCGCCGAACAGATGCGCGAGCAGCGCGAGAACGGCGACGACGGCGAGGGTGAAGGCAAGGGCAAGGGCAAGGGCGGCCAGGGCCCGAATGGGGACTCCCCCTTCGGTGCCAACGGCTACCACCCCGAGGGCGTCCGCATTGGCCAGGACAAGGGCCGGCATGGCCGGGCCGTGAAGGTCTGGGACAAGCGCGAGTACAAGAACCTCGACGACAGCGTCGAACTGGGCACCCGCAACATCAAGGTCGCCCTGCGTCGCCTGCGCAAGTGGACCCGGGATGGCGCGGCGGAAGAGCTCGACATGGACGGCACCATCCGCGGCACGGCCGAGAAGGGGTATCTCGACATCACGCTGCGGCCCGAGCGCCGCAACAAGATCAGCGTCCTGATCTTCTTCGACGTCGGCGGCTCGATGGACAGCCATATCCGGGTCTGTGAGGAGCTGTTCAGCGCCGCCCGGACCGAGTTCAAGAACATGGAATTCTACTACTTCCACAACTGCCTCTACGAGAGCGTGTGGAAGGACAACCGGCGTCGCCATGCCGAGAAGATCCCGACCTGGGACGTGCTCCACAAGTTCAGCCGCGACTACAAGGTCATCTTCGTGGGCGACGCCACCATGAGCCCCTACGAAATCACCTATCCCGGCGGCTCGGTCGAGCACTGGAACGAGGAACCCGGGGCCATCTGG
>CAIWHQ010000268.1 GCA_903912465.1 uncultured Alphaproteobacteria bacterium
GAAGGGCGCCACGAAGTCCGAAACCGCTGGTTTGGGTGCCCGGCCGACCTCCATGCCGATGAATGAGGCCTGGGCGCGGTAGGTCTGCGGCAGCACCACCGATCCGCAGGGCTCATCGTCGATCCGCAGCTCGCCCTCGGCGGTGTACTCGCCGGTCTTGCGCACCACCCAGCTCAGGGCGTGGCGCCCTGCGGGCACGGGCTGGGAAGACCTCGCGACGTAGTGCCGGTTGACGAAGTTGTAGTCGTGGATGAGGTGGCCGTCCTTCAGGTAGAGGGCATAGCCGCCGCACCAGTCGCCCTGGGCGATCAGTACGCCCTCGGCACCGTCCTCCGGGATCTCCACGTGGGCGGTGATCCGGTAGGAACGGTTGCGGATGTCGGGTGCGGCCGCCTGCGGAATCCGACCGCCACCGGGCTGAAGCACCCAGTTCCGGCGGGACGCCACGCTGTGCGGGTTGGAACTGACGAAGCGGTTCAGGGTATCGTCCAGCGGCAGCACGTTGCAGGCCCCGGCTTCGGAGAACCAGCGCGCGATCATCGCCTGCAGGCGTGCAGGCTCCTGCTCCGCCAGGTCGTGCATTTCGTTGAAGTCCTGGTCCAGGTGGTAGAGTTCCCACCGGTCAGCGTCGAACTCTGATCCGGGCTTGTGCCAGGTCACGGCCTTCCAGCCCTCATGCCAGATGCCGCGGTGTCCCAGCATCTCGAAGTACTGGGTCCGCTTGCGGGTGGGCTGGGCGCCCGCATCGAAGGCATAGGCGAAGCTCGTGCCCTCGATGGGCTGCTGGGTCACACCGTGGATCGCGACCGGTGCCTGCACCCCCGTGACCTCGAGCACGGTGGGCGTGATGTCGCAGACATGGTGGAACTGGTGACGGATCTCGCCGCCCTGCCGGATGCCTGCCGGCCAGTGCACGATCAGCGGATCCCGCACCCCTCCGCCGTGGGTGTTCTGCTTGTAGCGCTTGAGCGGGGTGTTGCCGGCCATGGCCCAGCCCAGGGGGTAGTTGTTGTTGAGGTGGGCCTCACCGATCTCGTCGATGTGCTCAAGGTTCTCGGCCAGGGTGTCGCGCACGCCGTTGAAGTAGCGCAGGGCGTTCACCGTCCCGAAGGGCGAGCCCTCCTGGCTGGCGCCATTGTCCGAGATCAGGGTGATCAGGGTGTTCTCCAGGCAACCCTGCTCGCCTAGCCAGTTCACCAACCGGCCCACCTGCAGGTCGGCGTGCTCGAGCATTCCCGCAAAGGCCGCCTGGAGCCGGACGGCCAGCCGGCGCTCGTCGTCACTCAGGGCGTCCCAGGGCTTCACCCCCGGATTGGGCTCGGGCAGGACGGTGTCGGGAGGCACGATGCCCAGGGCCTTTTGACGGGCCAGACGGTCGGTGCGGGTTGCATCCCAGCCCTTGGCGAAGACGGACTCATAGCGGTCGATGAAGGCCTTTGGCGCGTGGTGCGGCGCGTGCTGTGCGCCCAGGCACATGTAGAGGAAGAAGGGCTTCTCCGGCGTGATGGTGCGCTGGGCGCGGATGAAGCCGATGGACTGGTCGACGATATCTTCCGAGAGGTGATAGCCCTCGCGATCGGGCGCATCGATGTGATGATTGTCGAGTACCAGTTCGGGGTGCCACTGGCTGGTCTCACCCTCGAGGAACCCATAGTAGCGATCGAAGCCGCGCTGCAGCGGCCACTGGTCGAAGGGGCCAGCCTGCGAGGTCTCGAAGGTGGGCGTCAGGTGCCACTTGCCCGTGGCAAAGGTGTTGTAGCCGGCAGGCCTCAGCATCTCGGCCAGGGTACCCGCGCTACGGGCGATGCGCCCCCGCATTCCCGGGAAGCCCAAATCCCAGTCGGCCAGCCCGCCCATGCCGACCGAATGGTGGTTGCGGCCGGTCAGCAGGGCCGCGCGGGTCGGCGAGCACAGGGCCGTGGTGTGGAAGTTGGTGAAGCGCAGGCCCCCGGCGGCCAGGGCGTCGATGTTCGGCGTGGAGATCTCCGAGCCGTAGCAACCCAGGTCTGCAAAGCCGAGGTCGTCGAACACGATGCAGACCACATTGGGCGCGCCGGGCGGGGCCTTGGCCGGCTCGGGCCAGTGTGGCCGGGACTCGCTGGCGGTCAGGCCGAGGCCGTTGCGGTTGGGCGTCTGGCTCATGCGGTCTCCTTGCGGGATGAATCCGTGGGAATGTCGTCAGGACGGGCATCCGCGGCGCAGCGGAAGCCCATGTGCCCGGCCGTGGCCTCGGGCATGTTGGCGCTGCGCGCCGCCACGCGGAAGCGGAAACAGTAGCTCTCATGGCACAAATAGCTGCCGCCGCGGATCACCCGCCGCTCGCTGGTCTCCGGGCCGATGGGGTCGAGCTGCAGTCCGGCCGGATGGCTGGCGCTGAATCCGTCGGCGCACCACTCCCAGACATTGCCAACGACATTGTGCAGGCCGAAGCCATTCGGCGGAAAGGCGTCGGCCGGAGCGGTGCCGGTGAAACCGTCGGCGCCGTCGTTGAGGGCGGGAAAGCGCCCCTGCCAGACATTGCAGACATGCTCGCCGCCCGGGGTGAGTTCGTCGCCCCAGGGGAAACGTCGGCCCTGCAGCCCCCCGCGCGCGGCGTACTCCCACTGCGCTTCGGTCGGCAGGCGCAGGCCGGCCCAGTCACAGAAGGCGATGGCATCGTGCCAGCTCACATGGACCACCGGGTGCTCTCCGCGCCCGCGCCAATCCGACCCGGTCCCCTCGGGCCGGCTCCAGCACGCCCCTGGCGTCTCGCGCCACCAGGGCGCGTCCAAGAGGCCGCGAGTCGGCGGGAAGTCGTCGGGCAGGTGCCCCGCGAAGACGAAACTCGAGCCCACCTCTTCAGCATAGGTGACATAACCGGTGGCCTCCACGAAGGCGGCGAACTGGCGGTTTGTGACGGCGGTGCGCGCAATGCGGAAGGGCGATAGCCGGACGGGCCGGGCCGGGCCCTCGCCATCGGCGGGTTCTCCCTCCCCATCATCGCTGCCCATGAGGAACTCACCGCCCGGCAGGGATATCAGGGTGAGGTCCGCAGGCAGGTCGGGGCGAGCGGTGGCCTTGGCGAGCACGGTCGCCCTGGCGAAATCCGCCCCGGCTGTGGCGCCGGACGCCTTCATCGGACTACAGCAGCTGCCTTGGCTCATCCCGCTGTCACCACCGAGGGCTCCGTCTGCAGCTACTTGCCGAGATCCCGGATCAGGGAGTCCCAGTGGACCAGGGCTCCGGGAAAGGCCGCCAGAGGCACGCGCTCATTGAGGCCATGGGCAAAGGTGTCGTCGTCGCGGGTGAAGAGGCCCGAGACCCCATAGCTCGCCACGCCTGCGGCCCGGAAGTACATGCTGTCCGTCGCTCCCGTCGATTGGGCGGGCACGATGGGCAGTCCGGGATGCACGGCGTGCACGGCCCGGGTCACGGCCTTGACCACGTCGGGCCGGAGGGGCGAGGGCGGGCTATCGATGGACCCGTCGTCGTTCCGGGTCACCGAGATCGTCGGGTCGGCGATCACGCCCTGGAGGGTCTTAAGGATCGAGGGCGAGGGTGTTCCCGGGAAGATGCGGCAGTTGACGTTGGCCGTCGCCCGCTGGGGCAGGGCGTTGGAGGCGTGGCCGCCGCTGACCATGGTGGCCACGCAGGTCGTCCGCAGGTAGGGCGCCCAGGCCGGGTCGGAGGACAGGGTCTCGGCCGCCACAGCATCCGAGGGGTCGGCTGAAAAGCGCCTCAGGGCCTCGCCGGTTGGACCCTGCTGGTCGCGTCCATTGGCGGCGAGGTAGGCGCGGGTGATCTCGTTCGACTGGACCGGGAAGCGGTGGTCCTCCACCCGCTCGAGGGCCCGGGCGAGGCGGTAGATGGGGTTGCCGGGGGTGGGCCGGCTGGAGTGGCCGCCCGGATCGGTGACGGTCAGGGTGAAGTCCGCATAGGTCTTCTCCGCCCCCTGGATGCCGTAGGACACGGCCTTGCCCGCGCCGTCCAGTTCGCCACCGCCGCCGTCGGCATTGAGGACCAGGTCCGCGCCCTTGAGTTTGCCGGCCAACACGGCCGAGCTGCGCATCAAGGTCTCCTCATCCCCCGACAGGGCGAGGATCACGTCGCGTCCGGGGCGCCAGTTCTCTGCCCGGAGGCGGGCCAGGGTGGCAACCACCACGGAGATATCGAACTTGTTATCCGAGGCCCCACGGCCGAACACGTAGCCGTTCTCGACGACGGGGATGAAGGGGTCGCGGGTCCAGTCCTCGGCGCGGGCCTCGACCACATCCATGTGCGCGGAGATCACCATCGGCTTGCGGCCCGGGTCCCGTCCTGGCAGGCGGGCGACGAGGGTGGCCGTGCCGGCGACCGGCTCGATGACGATGTCGGAAGGCGAATAGCCCGCCGCCACCAGGACGCCCTTGATCCACCCGGCGTAGGCGAGGATGGGCTCCTGGCCGGCGCTGGCCGTGGTCCGGTAGCTGATGCTGGTCTTCAGCAACTCCAGGGCGCGGGCGGAGTCCGCGGGGCCGGGGGCCGCCGCCAGGGCGGGTGTGGCGGCGAGCAGGGCTGCGGTGAAGGCGAGGACGCGCAAGGTGAGGCTCCGGAACCAACGGATGTGGCTCTCCGGCTTATCCTTCCCCGGGAGGGTTGTCAGCCATCCAGCAGGCTTCGGGCGCGCCGGAAAATCGCTTCGAACATCTCCGGGGTCAGGCGGCCGGTGTTCGTGTTCAGGCGCGAGCAGTGATAGCTGTTGATGACCCGGTAAGGTCCGGCCGTGAACTCCGCCCCATGTCCCGGGATGCCCGCCGACGCCGGAAGGCCAAGGGCCCTCAACAGATTGCGCCGGGCCACATCGCCCAGGGTGACCACAACTTCCAGCCGGGGCAGGGCCGCCAGCCGGGCGGTGAGGAAGGGCCGGCAGGCGGCCTCCTCAGAGGTCTCCGGACGGTTGCCTGGCGGCGCGCAGCGTACCGCATTGGAGATCATGCAATCGGCCAGGGCCAGTCCGTCGTCGGGCCTGGCCTCGTAGCGGCCTTGAGCGAAGCCGGTCTTCAGGAGGGTCTCGAACAGCATCACGCCGGCGTGGTCGCCGGTGAAGGGGCGCCCCGTGCGGTTCGCACCGGTCCGTCCGGGGGCAAGACCCAGGACCAGAAGGCGCGCGCCGGGGTCGCCAAAGGAGGGCGCCGGTCCGTTCCACCAGTCGGGATTGCGGGCCTGGTTCTCCCGGCGATAGGCGACCAGGCGCGGGCAGAGGTCGCAGTCCCTGGCGGGTTCAGCCCTAAGGGCGGGCGACGCGGGCGCCAAAATCAGTCGTCCGGTGCGTCGGGGTCAGCACCGGCCCGGCTCTCCTGGAGGAAGCGGGGCAGGCGCGAGGGCCGGCCGATCAAGTCGGCCAGGTCCGCCAGGTCGATGAAGGAATCGGCCTGGCGACGGAGGTCATCGGAGGCCATCGGCGGCTGTGACTTGACGGTGGAGACCACGGTGACGCGGGCACCCCGGCGCTGCACCGCCTCGAGCAGGACCCGGAAGTCGCCGTCCCCCGAGAAAAGCACCATGTGGTCGGCGTGGGCGCTCATCTCCATCATGTCGACGGCGATCTCGACGTCCATGTCGCCCCGCCAGCGCTTGCGGCCCTGGGCGTCCGTGAATTCACGAGCGGGCTTGGTGACGAGGCGGAACCCGTTGTAGTCGAGCCAGTCGACCAGGGGGCGGATCGGGGAATAGTCCTGATCCTCGACCAGGGCGGTGTAATAGTAGGCTCGGACAAGGACGCCCCGCTTGCGGAACTCCTCGAGGAGCTTGCGGTAGTCGATGTCGAAGCCAAGGCCCTTGGCGGCGGAGTAGAGGTTGGCTCCGTCGATGAAGAGTGCCAGCCTGTCGGTGGGATAGAAGGTCATTGAGTCAGGAGTTTCCGGAGTCTGGCGTCGGCGCGTTCCTGCCCGCTCGGGCAATTGTCGCGCTGGGATCCAATCTGGCAGGCGGCTACGCCTCGCCTGTGGAACTGCTTGAAGCCGCTCTCTCTTTCTTTCCAGGGGCAGGATTGCCGGTCTTGCGCCGGTCGTGCTGGTGGAGGTCTTCCGCCTGGCCCGATCCGTCTGGAAACGAATATCGCAATGGAGTCGCAATTGTCGAGGCGAGGATGGATGCTGGGGCGACGATCGGCCGGCTCCTGGAGATCGAGGCGCGGTTCGGGCGAAGCCGCGGAGAACGGAATGCCGACCGTACGCTTGACCTTGATCTCATCGATCATGCGGGCCTCGTGATGCAGTCGCCTCGCCTGACCCTGCCGCATCCGAGGGCCCACGAGAGGGGCTTCGTCATGGGTCCCCTGTCGGAGATCGCGCCGGACTGGCGCCATCCCGGCCTCGGCCTGACCGCGTCCGAACTGGCCGCCTCGGCGAGCGTCGCGCGCGACGCCCGGCCTGCGAGGTGAGCGCCGTGAAGGGAAGCCTGGCTGGGAGTTCTTCCGGGGGACTGGCGCCCGGCGCGCCAATCGTGCAGCATCCGTCACCGGGAATGGGCGCAGGCGCAGCGTCGTCGGCCGGAGGAGCGGGCTTGGCCTATAGGCTCGTCATTTTCGATTTTGATGGAACCCTCGCCGATAGTGCGGACTGGTTCATCAGCATGGCCAATGATGTCGCCCGGCGGTTTCGCTTCCGGGAGATCAGCGACGATGAGGTCGCCATGCTTCGCGGCCGCTCCAGTCGCGAGGTTGTGGCTTACATGCGCGTACCCGCCTGGAAAATGCCCTTTATCGCGCGCCACACCCGGAAACTGGTCTCGGAAAACACGTCGAAGATCCCGCTCTTCCCCGAATCCCGGACCCTCATCCGGCGCCTGCGTGAAGCCGGGGTCGTTCTGGCCCTCGTCAGTTCAAACTCCGAGGCCAATGTCCGTCGGATCCTCGGCGATGACCTTGCCGACTGCATCACCCACTATGCCTGTGGGGCGTCCATGTTCGGCAAGACGCCCAAGTTCCGGAGCGTGATCCGCAAGGCCGACGCCCGGCACGCCCAGGTGCTCTCCATCGGCGACGAGACCCGTGACATCGAGGCCGCCTCCCGCGCCGGGATCGATTCCGGGGCCGTGACCTGGGGATATGCGCGCCCGGAGATCCTCGAGGCCCACCGGCCGACCTTCCTTTTCACCACCATGGATGACATTGCCCGGACGGTGATCGGCACCGGCTGATGTCCCGCCTGGGTCCTGCGGCGTTGCACAAAGAGTGCCGAACCTCTATGAGGAACGGTTCCTTTCGCCTTCTGAGGTAGCCATGGCCCGCGTCACCGTCGAAGATTGCATCCAGAGGGTCCCGAACCGCTTCAGCCTGGTCCTCCTGGCTGCGCACCGGGCTCGGGGCATTTCGGCCGGAGCTCCCCTTCTCGTCGACCGCGACAACGACAAGAACCCTGTCGTCGCTCTGCGCGAAGTGGCCGACGATATGGTTGACCCCGAGGAGCTGAAGGAAGGCCTGATCAGCACCCTGCAAAGGGTGGATGAGCGCTCCGAAGCCGAGGAAGAGGCGGAAACCCTGGCCCTGCTCGCCGACCCGACCTACATGCAGATGAGCGAACTGGAACTGGTCCGGGCCCTTCAGAGCGACCGCGACGGCGGTCAGGAAGAGCGCTACTGAGCCCGGGCGCACCAGCGCAGGGATCGCCTGAGGCCCCGGCCCCGGCAGAGGGGATACGGGCCGAAGAGGCGGGAACCACGCTTGTGCCCTCGACCACGGAAATGTCGGGCCGCCGCCCGGTCCTGCGGCAATACGAGCTGATCGATAAGGTCCTCTCCTACGATCCCAGCGCCCAGGAGGCCGTTCTCAACCGGGCCTATGTCTACGCCATGCGCATGCACGGCTCCCAGAAGCGCGCCTCCGGGGACCCCTATTTCGCCCATCCGATCCAGGTGGCGGGCATCCTGACCGAGTATCGGATGGATGCGGCGACAATCATCACGGCCCTGCTCCATGACACCGTCGAGGACACGGACGCCACCTCCGCCGAGATCCGGCGCCTGTTCGGTGAGGAGATCGCCGGACTCGTAGAGGGGGTCACCAAGCTCACCAAGCTCGAACTGAACAGTGAGCACACCCGCCAGGCTGAGAACCTCCGGAAGTTCATCCTCGCCATCTCCCGCGACGTCCGGGTCCTGATGGTCAAGCTGGCGGACCGTCTGCACAACATGCGGACTCTCCAGCACATCAAGGCGCCGGCGAAGCGCGAACGCATCGCCCGGGAAACGCTGGACATCTACGCGCCGCTCGCCCGGTCCATCGGCTGTCACCGGATCTGTACCGAACTGGAGGAGTTGGCCTTCACCCACCTGAATCCGCTCGCCAGGGACGCCATCATCCGGCGACTGGCGGCCCTCAGGAACGAGCAGGGCGGGGCGGTGTCCCTGGTGTCGCAGGAGATCGTCAGCCGGCTACAGGCCGTCGGCGTACCTAGCCGCGTCTTCGGCCGGGAGAAGAACCCTTATTCGATCTGGCGGAAGCTTCAGCGCAAGTCGATCGGCTTTTCCCAGCTTTCGGACATCTACGCCTTCCGGGTGATCGTCGATACCGAAGAGGATTGCTACCGCGCCCTGGGCGTGGCCCACCGGGCCTGGCCCTCGCTGCCGGACCGCTTCAAGGACTATATCTCGACCCCCAAGCGGAACAACTACCGGTCCCTGCACACGACGGTGGTCGGTCCGAGGGGCATGCGGATCGAGATGCAGATCCGCACAGAGGCCATGGACCGGATCGCTGAGGAAGGCGTGGCCGCCCATTGGCGCTACAAGGACGCCTCCTACGGCTTTGATGCCGAACACCAGGCCGAACAGGGCGGGCGCGACCCCCTGGTCAACCTTCGTCACCTCGTGCAGGTGCTCGAGCATGGCGGAGACGTCGAGGAGCTTGTCGAGCACGCAAAGCTCGAGATGTACCTCGACCAGACCTTCGTCTTCACGCCGAAGGGCCGACTGGTCAGTCTGCCCCGGAGCGGCATGCCTCTCGACTTCGCCTACGCCCTTCACACCGACATTGGCGACACCTGCATCGGGGTGAAGATCAATGGTGAGCCGCGTCCCCTGCGTACGCCCCTGCAGAACGGGGACGTGGTGGAGGTGGTGCGCGGCCCCAAGCCCGTCGTACCCGCAGACTGGCGCTCGCTCACCGTGACGGGCCGGGCCCGCTCGGCCATCCGCCGGCACATCCGGCAGACCGAAAAGGAAGAGTTCATCCGCCTGGGCCGGGCCACCCTGGACCAGACCTTCAGCCGGGCCGGAAAGTCGCGGAGCGACATCTCGCTGACCCCGGCCCTCGAACGGCTTGCGGTGGCCTCGGAGGAGGAGCTCTTCGGGCGTCTGGGCCGGGGCGGGATCACCCCCGCCGAGGTCCTCGACATCATTTTCCCGCGCCTGGAACCTTCGGCCCGGGAGGCGGCCACGGCGGTCCGGCGCATCGAGGGCGGCGCGGGCGCCCGGCTCTACGTCCGGGGCGGTGGCCTGACACCGGGGATCAGCCTCCACTTCGGCGCCTGCTGTACGCCCGTCCCCGGCGACCGGATCGTCGGCATACTTGAGGGCGATGGCCAGGGCCTGACCGTCCACACCATCGACTGCGCCGAACTGGCCGCCTTCGAGGAGAAGGAGGAGCTCTGGCGGGACTTGCAGTGGACCCCAGAGGCCGAGCGCGACACCCTGACCCAGTCCCGTCTCACCGCCACCATCCGCAATGCGCCCGGCGTTCTGGGCCAGGCCTGCACCACCATCGGCGAGGCGGGGGGCAATATCGTCAACCTGCGCATGCACCGGCGAATGACGGACTTCTTCGACGTCGACTTTGACCTCGAGGTCAAGGACGCCCGCCACCTGATCAACATCGCCGCGGCCCTGCGGGCCAATCCGGCCATCGAGACGGTCGAGCGCTCCAAGCGCGCAGGCTGACGACCTCAGGCCGGATCGACGGTGACGCGGCGCATGTACCGGCGCTGGCCGGGGTAGTCGTTCAGGGCGAAGTGCCAGACCTGGCGGTTATCCCAGAAAGCCACCGATCCCGGTCGCCAGTTGAAGCGGCAGGTGTAGCCCTCGTAGCGGCAGTGATCGAACAGGAAGTCGAGGAGAGGGCGGGATTCCCGCTTCGTCCAGCCCTCGAACCGCAGGGTGAAGGCGGGATTGACGTAGAGGGCCTTGCGACCGGATTCCGGATGCACCAGCACCACGGGGTGGATGAACTCACCCACGGCACCCTCGGCCTCGGCCACGCTCATCGAGGTGCGCTTCTGGGCGGAGTGACCCTGGGAGGAATACTCCCGGCCTGCGGAGTGCACGGCGCTCAGGCCCTCCAGCGTCGCCTTCAGGCCCGGCGAGAGGGCCTCGTAGGCCGCAACCTGGCTGGAGAAGAGGGTGTCGCCGCCCCAATCGGGCAGTTCCAGCGCATACAGGATAGAGCCGATGGCGGGCCGTTCGAGGAAGGAGGTGTCCGAGTGCCAGCCGCCGCCAAAATTGGTCTTGTCCGCCGGCTCCTTGATGATCTCCATGACCTCGGGATACCCGTCCATGCCGCGGACATAGGGATGGATGTTCAGCGGCCCGAACCGCCGTCCGAAGGCCACCTGGTCTTCCGGGCTGAGGGACTGGTCGCGGAAGAAGATGACCTGGTGCTCGACCAGGGCAGCGCGGATCTGGGCGATCACGCCATCGGGCAGGTCAGCGGACAGGTTGGCGCCGGAAATCTCGGCGCCCAGGGCTCCGGCGACCTTGCGAATGGTCAGGCTCATGCGGTGCTCCCTCTGGCGGCACCTCACAATGCCCGGCGGCGGCCCAGTTGCAAAGCACTGCAAAGGATGGTCTGGCGACGGTGCCGGTGGAGGGGCCCGAGATGAACGCAATGTCCTGGCGCCACGCCCTTCTGGCCCTGGCCGTCGTGGCGGTCTGGGGAACCAATTTCGCCGTCATCAAATCGGCCCTCGCGCACTTCCCACCCTTCACCTTCGCGACCCTGCGCTTTGTCTTCGCCTTCCTCCCGGCGGCCTTCTTCCTGAAGCGTCCTCAGGTTCCTTGGCGGAATCTCGCGGCCTATGGCGTGTTGATCGGCGTCGGCCAGTTCGGCGTGCTCTATTTCGCGATGAACGGGCGCATCTCGCCAGGTCTTGCCTCGCTGGTGGTGCAGAGCCAGGTCTTCATCACCATCGGGCTTTCCGTCTGGCTGGGTGGCGAGCGCCTGGCCCTGCGCCAGGGGCTGGCCCTCGGTCTGGCCGCCGCTGGCCTGGGGGTGATCCTGCTGCACCTGGATGCCACGACGACCTCGCTGGGGCTCGCCCTGGTCCTGGTCGCGGCCCTGAGCTGGGCCCTCGGCAACATGGTCCAGAGGGCGACCCCCGAGGCGCCGAGCCTGGCCTTCGTGGTCTGGGCGAGCCTGTTTTCCATTCCCCCCCTGCTGATCCTGGCCCTGGTGTTCGAGGGCGCACCGGCGATGATCAGCGCGGTGGCCACCATGACCCCGACCCTCTGGGCCGAACTGCTCTACCAGTCCTTTGGCAACACCCTCTTCGGCTATGCCGTCTGGGGCTGGCTCCTGGCGCGCCACCCGGCGTCGGTGGTCTCGCCCTGGGCCCTTCTGGTACCGGTTTTCGGCCTGACGGCGTCGGCCCTGGCCCTGGGCGAGCCGCTTCCGCCGTGGAAGCTGGCCGCCGCC
>CAIWHQ010000269.1 GCA_903912465.1 uncultured Alphaproteobacteria bacterium
CCACCCCTTGTAGGCCGAGGGCATGCCCAGGAAGGCGACGGTCAGGGGGCCGTCGGCCGCTTCCGCGAACCGGCCCGAGGGGACCAGCCGGGCGTGGGGATGGACCTGGACGGCGGTCGCAGCCGGGGCGTCGGGCGCGGCTCTCCAGGTGTCCAGGGCCGCCTGGGACGGAGCCACCAGGGTCAGGTCGAGGGTCTCGAACAGGCGGCGATGGGCGGACAGATGAAGGTCGCGGCCCGGCCCGAAGACGCAGACCCGGCAGGCGGCGCTGCCGGCCGGTGGAGCCCCGCAGTCCCGGGCCTCGTCGCGCATCAGGTGATAGCCAGCGCAGAGCCCGGCGAAGTCATGCAGCCAGAAAAGGCCCCGGCGGGCGCCGGCGGCGGCGAGGATGTCGAGGGTCTCCCCGATCTCGTGGCCCAGCAGGCTGTGCACGGCGAGGGTGGTCCTGGGCCCGGCCCGGCGTTTGCCGAGGGCCTTGAGGATGTCGCCAACCGCGAAATGGCCAAGGGTGCGCCCGTTCCAGACCACGCCGAGGGGCACCCGGCCTCCCGCCGGCCGCAGGGTGGGCCAGGGTACCGCCGGAAAGACGTGCAGGTGGTCGATCCCCCGGCTCACGAGACCCTTGGACTCGGCCTGCAGGCAGAGCTGGACCCCGCCGATCCGCTTGGTGAAGTCGTCATGACTGAAGGTGACGTGAAGGCCCGCGGCCTGGCTGGCGGCCGACACGAGCGCAAGCCCCCGGGGTCGGTCCGCGGCGATCCCGGCGGCGGCGCTGGCGGCAGCGGCCATGCGCGCCTGCAGGGGAATCAGGCCCGCGACAATGCGCCCGCGGAACCCCAGCTCGAATCGAAGGGGCCGCCCCTCGGCCCGGCCGGCGACCAGCCAGTGCAGGAAGGGATCCATGCCTGAGGCGGCCACGTCCGGATTCACCTCGAGATAGTCGGCGGCCCTGAAGCCGGCCCTCGGGTCGCGACCCTCCCACCGGCCGGCCACCAGGTAGTGCTCCAGGGGGTCCTGGCCGGCGGCGGCAACGTCAGGGTAGGCCGAGAGATAGAAGGCGGGATCAAAGCCGGCGGCGATCAGGGCGCGGGCGGCCTCGCGGGTCAGGCCAGGTGGAAGGTCGGGGTCAGACTCCACTTGAGGATCAGGATCCGCGAGAACATCGGGTTCGACGTGAACATCGAGATCCACGTGAACCTCAGGATCCACGTGAACACTCGCCACGGCCTCGGGGATCTCCACTTCGGACGGGGTGGAGACCGGCGCGCTGGTAACGGGCTTGCGGGAGGCACCGATCCGTTCGAGGAAGCGCTCGCGGTGGCGGGAGGGCGAGGGTTCGCACCCTTCGCTCCAGCCCCGCAGGAGGTAGTGCGCAAAGGGATCTCCGCCATCCGCCTCCGGGTGCCGCTCGAGATAGGCCGAAACCGAGAACCAGGGGGCGGGATCGCGCCCTTCCCGCCAGCCGGTCTCGACATAGTGCTGGAATGGATCCGCGCCCACCCGGGCGATGTCATCGTAGACCGTGCGGTAGAAGACCGGGTCAAAGGCCGTCGCCAGGGCGCGGCGCTTGCGTTCCGGGACGTCGCCCTGGCCCATGCGGAAATTCCTGTTCGGTGGCGGGCCTGTGTGCAACAGAAGACGGCCACGATCAACTGATCCGCTATGACCGACAAGCCCAGCGATACCCCTCCTCCGCCGATCCGAACGGCCTATCTCGTGCTGGGCATGCACCGCTCGGGCACCAGCGCCCTGGCCAACCTTCTGGCCCTGGCAGGCGCGGACCTGCCACGCGACGTCATGCCCGCCGACGAGCACAACGCCCGGGGGTACTTCGAGCCCTGGCGCATCGCCGTCTTCAACGACCGGCGCCTGGCGGCGGCGGGCAGCGCCTGGGACGATCCCTTCGCCGCCCTCGCCCCGCCCCCGGCGGACGAGGACGTCTGGCGGGAAGAGGCCCGCGGCCTCTTCCGGGCCCAGTTCGGACGCCGGCGACGACCGCTCCTGAAGGACCCCCGGGTCTCGGTTCTGGCCGGCCTCTGGCGAAGCGTCCTGGAGGCTGAGGGCCTGGCCCTGAGGGTACTGATCCCGATCCGCCACCCCCTCGCCGTGGCCGGCTCCCTGGCCAAGCGCGACGGCTTTTCGGCGCGCAAGTCGGTGATGGTCTGGTGCGCCTATATGCTTGCCGCCGAGGCGGCGAGCCGGGACCTGCCCCGGGCCTTCGTAGACTACGACGCCCTTCTCGAGGACTGGCGCCCCCAGATCGCCGCCGCCGAGGCCCAGTTGGGCGAGCCCTTGCCCGGCCTGACCGCCACTGCGGGACGGAAGATCGATGCCTTCCTGTCGACGGAGCTGAGACGCAACGCCCCCGGCGGCGATCTGTCGGCCGTCGGTGAGGCCGGCAAGATGGCGTCGGGCGTCCTCGGCTGGCTGTCTGCCGCCGCCCGGGGCGAGTCGCCTGAG
>CAIWHQ010000270.1 GCA_903912465.1 uncultured Alphaproteobacteria bacterium
CCCTCGTCGAAGTGGGCGGCATAATCGGACACATAGTCCGAGATGGTCTCCGGCGGCAGGCCGGCGAGGCCGGTTCTTAACCGGCCCAGGAAGAGCTCACGGCTCATTTTTCGTCTCCAAGGATTTCACCGACAGCCGCTGAGAAGGACGTCCACTCTACCTTTTGGGCAGAGAGGCTGGTCCGACCCGCAGGGGTCAGCCGGTAGTATTTACGGGGGGGGCCGGAGGGGCTTTCGACCAGGTAGGTGTCGACCAGTCCATCGGACTGCATCCGGCGCATGAGGGGGTAGATCGTGCCTTCGCCCATGTCGATCGCCGCCGCGAGGCGGGCAGCGATGTCATAGGCGTAGGCATCGGCGCGGGAGAGCAGGGCCAGGACGCAAAGCTCCAGGACCCCCCTCTTCAGCTGAACCTGTACGGCTTCGGGCAAGACAAATACCTCCTTCTGATGAAGAGGTATCTATCGCAAGGTATCTGTCATGGCAAGGTACCTTTTTTAGAAAGGTACCTTGCGTCGTCAGGTTGCAGTCCAGCCGCCATCCACCGACAGGGCCGCCCCCGTGGCGGAGGCACCGACGTCGGAGGCCAGGTAGAGCAGCAGGCCCGCCAGGTGCTCGTACTCGACGAACTTCTTGGTGGGCTGGGCGGCGAGGATGACGTCCTCCAGCACCCGGTCCTCGGAGATGCCGCGGGTCTTGGCCTGGTCGACGATCTGGGCCTCGATGAGGGGGGTCTTCACATATCCGGGGCAGATGGCGTTGGCGGTGATGCCCGTGCGGGCCAGCTCCACGCCCAGGCCCTTGGTGAAGCCCACTACCCCGAACTTGGCCGCCACATAGGGCGCCTTGAAGGGCGAGGCGACGAGGCCGTGCGCCGAGGCGATATTGATGATTCGGCCCCGGCCCTGCGCCTTCATGATGGGAATGGCCGCCCGGCTGGCGTGGAAGGTGGAGGACAGGATCACCGCAATCAGGGCGTCCCACTTCTCTTCCGGGAACTCGTCCACCGGCGCCACGTGCTGGATGCCGGCGTTGTTCACCAGTATGTCCAGGCGCCCGAACTCGCGGACGGCGTAGGCGATCAGGTCCTTGATCTCCTCGGGCCGGGTCATGTCGGCGGGATGGTAGCGGACAGCGGAGTTGGTCCGGGCCTGCAGGGCCTGGCGGTCGGCTTCGATCTTGGCCGGGTCGCCAAGGCCGTTGAGGACGACGTTGACCCCCTGCTCGGCCAGGGCGGTCGCCAGGGCCTGTCCGATGCCGCTGGTCGAGCCGGTGATGACCGCCACGTGGCCTTCGAGTTTGTAGTCGACGGCCATGGGCCTACTCCTTGTCGGCGCCGGCGGGCGCAGGTTGGGGCCGGGAAAAGACCCAGAGATCGGCCGAGGACTCCCCGGCCTGGAAGCGGTAGCCGTCGCGGTCGAAGGCCCTCAGGTCGTCCGCCTGCTCGATCCGGTTGTCGATGGCGAAGCGGGCCAGGGCGCCCCTCGCCCGCTTGGCGAAAAAGCTGATGATCTTGGAACTGCCGTCCTTTTCCTCGAGGAACTTGAGGTCGATGACCCGGGACCGGAGGGCCTTGCGGTTCACGGCCGAGGCGTATTCCTGGGAGGCGGCGTTGACGATGACCGGGTCGGCATGGCCAGCCAACTCCTCGGCAAGAGCGCGGCCCAGGCGATCACCCCAGAAGGCGTAGAGAGTCTTGCCACGCCGGGTGCGCAGGGGCGAGCCCATCTCCAGCCGGTAGGGCTGGATGCCGTCCAGGGGCTTCAAAACGCCGTAGAGGCCCGAGAGGATGCGGACATGGTCCTGGGCCCAGGCCAGGGCCTGCGGGTCCAGCTCCCGGGCCTTCAGGCCGGCGTAGACGTCGCCGTTGAAGGCGAAGGCCGCCTGTAGCGCACCCTCGGCGTCGGGGTCGAAGGCCTGGAAGCGTTCGCGGTTCAGCACTGCCAGCTTTTCCGAAAGGTCCATCAGCGACCGGATCTGGGCCACCGACAGCCTGCGGGTCGCCGTGGCGAGCTGGGCCGTGTCGGCCTCCAGGACCGGACGCGTCAGGGGTGCCGGGACCGGGGGCGGGTCGAAGTTCATCGCCTTGGCGGGGGAGAGGAGGATCAGCATGTTGCGACTCTCAGAATAGCACGCGCGGGTTCAGGATGCGGCCCGGATCGAGGGCGGCGCGGATCGTGGTCAAGAGGGCGATCTCGGCGGGGTTCTTCTGGCGCCGCGCCTCATCGGCCTTCATGACGCCCAGGCCGTGCTCAGCCGAGACCGAGCCGCCCAGGGCGATGGCGATGTCGTGCACCCGGGCCTGGCCCTCGGCCCGGCGCGCGAGATGGACCGCGTCGTCCCCGCTCTCGGGCCGCAGGACGTCAAAGTGGATATTGCCATCGCCCACATGGCCAAAGGCACTGATGCGGCAGCCGGGGGCGAAGGCGGCCATGGCCCCGCTGGCCTCGCGCAGGAAGCGCGGAACCTGGCTGACAGGAACCGAGATGTCGTGCTTCCAGGTCGCCCCTTCGGGCTTCTGGGCGGCGGACTGGTTCTCGCGCAGGGACCAGAGGGCGGCGGCCTGGGCCTCGCCCGCCGCGATGACGGCCTCGCCGATGACGCCCGCCTCGGACGCCTCGGACAACAGGGTTTCCATCAGGCGGCCGGCGCCGGCCGGATCCGGGGAGGCGATCTCCAGGAGAACGCGCCAGGGCGGGGCACCGGGCAGGGGGTCCCGCTGGCCGGGGATATTGCGGAGGGCGAACTCGACACCCTGGCGAGCCATCAGTTCGAAGGCCTCGAGGCCAGCGTCGGCGTTCCGCCGGGCCCGGGACAGAAGGTCGAGGGCAGCGTCCGGGCTCTCCAGGCCGACCATGGCCACCGCCCGGCCGGCGGGCCTGGGGAAGAGCTTGACGCTGGCGGCGGTGATGACGCCCAGGGTGCCCTCGGCACCGGACAGGAGCCCCTTGAGGTCGTAGCCGGTGTTGTCCTTGCGCAGGCGGCGGAGGCCACCCCAGACCTCGCCGTTGGGAAGCACGGCCTCCAGGCCCAGGATCAGGTCCCGGGCCGTGCCGAAGCGCAGCACGGCGACGCCGCCGGCATTGGTCGAGACCACGCCGCCCAGGGTGGCCGTCCCCTCCGAGGCCAGGCTCAGGGGAAACCGCCGCCCGGCCTCCGCCGCCGCCGCCTGGACCTCCGCCAGGGTGACCCCGGCTTCGGCGACAAGGACGTCGTCGACCGGGTCGACATCCCGGATGGTGCGCATCCGGCGCGTCGACAACAGGACCTCGCCCTGGGGGATCTGGCCGCCGACCAGGCCTGTGTTCCCGCCCTGGACCGTGAGGGCCACACCCTCGGCAGCGCAGAGGCGGACGATGGCGGCCGTCTCCTGCGTGGAGGCGGGGGACAGCATGAGCGGCGTCGCCCCGCTCCAGC
>CAIWHQ010000271.1 GCA_903912465.1 uncultured Alphaproteobacteria bacterium
GAACCGGCGCCGCTAGGCCCTACCGGCCGGTGAAGTCGGCCGGGCGCTTCTCGAGGAAGGAGACCATGCCCTCGCGGAAGTCGCGGGTGCGGATCAGCTGCAGGAACTGCAGGTAGACGTGGTGCACGTGGTCATTGAAGGTCTCGTTCAGGCCCATGCGCATCAGGCGCTTGGCCGACTGAACCGCCAGGGGCGCGTTGCCGGCGATCTCGAGGGCCATGGCCCGGGCGGCGGTATAGATTTCCTCGTCCGGGACCACGACGTTGGTCAGGCCCAGCTCGAGGGACTCCTCGGCAGAGAGGGTTCTGCCGGTAAAGATCAGTTCGGCGGCCTTGGCCCAGCCCAGGAGGCGCGGCAGGATCCAGGTGCCACCGGACTCCGGCACAACGCCCCGCTTCACGAAGGCCGCCGCCATCTTGGCGCTGCGGGCCATGATGCGGATGTCGCAGCCCATGGCGGTGTCCATGCCGTAGCCTGCCGCAGAGCCGTTCAGGGCGCAGATGGTCGGCTTGTCCATGGCGAACAGCACCGTGGGTGGAGTGTTCCGCAGGTCGAGGTTGACCGAGACGTTCTGGCTGGAGGGATCGGAGCCTATGCCCGTCCCGGTGGTGGCACCGACCAGGTCGAGCCCCGCGCAGAAGGCCTTGCCTGTCCCGGTCAACACGACCACCCGGACCTCAGGATCCTCGTTGGCCTGGACCAGCAGGGCGGTCAGCTGGTTCAGCATCGGCCCCGAGATGGTGTTCAGCCGCTCGGGCCGGTTCAGGGTGAGGGTCGCAATGCCCTCGGAGACCTCATAGAGGACCTCGTCGGTCCGCTCCTGGGTGTCGCTCATGGGTTTCCTCCGTCGTCTTGTTGTCTGTCACCTAAGCGCGCCGGCGGGGCGCGGGCAACCGCCTCAGCGGCGCCCTACCGAAACATAGGTCGGTTGGTCGATGGCGATCTGGTCCTCGATCCCCGCCTTGAGGGCAGCGAGCAGCCCCGGGGTGGCCACATCCATCTCGCCCCGGCGCAGGCGTTCGCAGAGCTCGGCGTTCAGGTTCCCAAGGTCCGCCTCCATCCCCAGAAGGGCGGACAGGCGCGACCGGGCGGCGGCCTCGGCTGCGGGCCCCTGGATCAGCTCGCGCTTCACGGCGTTGAGGGCGTTGACCGCCACCCGGGACAGGAAGGCATCCCGGGGATTGAGCTGGGGACGGATCGACTCCACCCAACCCGCCACCGCCTCGATGAGTTCGTCCGCCCGGGGATGCTCGATCACAGGCCCGCCTCCAGAAGGTTCACAAGGTCGATCTCGGTCTCGGAGACCCGACGGCCGATCATCGGTCGCTCGACCGAGTTTGTCGCTCCCGTCGCATAGCTGGAATACATCATCAGGCACATGATCCCCCACTTGAGGGACCCCAGGGCCTGCCAGAAGAGGACCCGGGACAGGGGGATCTCCGCACCACCTGCCTCGATGTAGCCCTCCAGCAGGTCCTGGTATTCACCGAACCCGCCCACTGGCCTGTCGGACCGGCCGAACCGCCAGGAATTGACGCACAGCCAGCCCAGGTCCTCGGCCGGGTCGCCCACGTGGGCGAGCTCCCAGTCGAGGACGGCAGCCACTCCGTGATCGGGGTCGAACATCATGTTCCCGTTCCGGAAGTCTCCGTGCAGCGCGACGTTCGGCATGGGCGGGGGCAGGTTCCGGCGCAGGTGTTGCAGGGCCAGTTCCAGGATTGGCCGCTCCGCGCCGGATGCGCGGTAGATGGCCTCATAGCGGTCCAGCTCGCCCTGGGCGTCGGCGGTCGTCAGGGTTGCTGCGCTGGTGGGAATGGTATGGATCCGGGCGAGGATCTGGCCGCACTGGCGGGCGAGATGCGGCCGCACGACGTCGAATCGCGGATCGGCGACGATCTTGCGCCCGAGGGTCTCCCCGGCCACGAAGCCGGTGATGTGTCCCTCGCCCAGTCCATCCTCCGGCTCGCAAAGGCGCACCAGGGGCGCGACCGGGGCGCCGGCATGCCCTGCAGCCTCGATGAGCGCCGCCTCCGCCGCCATGGATGCGGACCGGGAGGTCTCCGGGTCCAGCGGCACCGCCCTGCGGCGAAGGATCAGGGGTCGCGGCTCACCTGCGCCAATCAGGTTGAAGGCCCAGGTCTCCATGCTGGCTCCGCCCGTAAGGCGCTGGGCCTTTTCGACGCCGGTTCCGCCGAGTTTCGGCGCCAGGGCGGCGAGGGCTGCGGGAATATCGACTTCCATGACGTAGGGGCGCCTCGGGTGAGTAGGGGACTTGACGATCTGCCCGTCGGAGGATGGGCTTGTAATTCGTCAACATCAATGGACGCGGCGCAAGACCGGCTGACCGAAGGGAAACGTCATGGACTTCAATCTGCCCCCCGAACTCGTTGCTTACCTTGGAGAACTCGACGAGTTCATCGAGCGTGAGATCAAGCCGCTCGAGCGCAAGGACGACAATATCCGGTTCTTTGACCATCGCCGGGAATGGGCGCGGACCGACTGGGACCAGGGCGGCCTGCCCCGCCATGAGTGGGAGGAACTCCTGGGTCAGGCCCGAAAGCTGGCTGACGAGGCCGGACACCTGCGCTTCGCCTGGCCCACGGAGATGGGCGGCAAGGGCGGCACGAACCTGGCCATGGCCGTAATCCGCGAGCACCTGGCCGCCAAGGGCCTGGGCCTGCACAACGACCTCCAGAACGAGCACTCGATCGTCGGGAACAACCCCTTCATCCTGATGTTCAAGGAGTTCGCTACCAACGCCCAGTACGAGGCCTACGCCGACCTTCTCCTGAAGGGAAAGATGCGCACCATCTTCGGCCTGACCGAGCCCCTGCACGGCTCGGACGCCACCCACATGGAGACCCGCGGGGTTCCCCATGAAAAGGACGGCAAGCCCGGCTGGCTGATCAATGGCGAGAAGATGTGGTCCACCGGCATGCA
>CAIWHQ010000272.1 GCA_903912465.1 uncultured Alphaproteobacteria bacterium
GCATTTCGTCCTGTCCGACCATCCGCCGACCGGACTTGGCGAACCGGCCCTGCCGCCGGCCCCGCCCGCCCTCTGCAACGCCATCTTCGCGGCCACCGGAAAGCGGGTCCGCCGGCTTCCCGTCGATCCAGCCCTGCTCGTTGCCAGCTGAGCCAGATGGCGCCCGGCGGGGATCAGTGCGGGATGTAGGTCCGCAGGACGTCGTCGATGATGCGTTCGAGCTGCTCGAGCGTGTTGCAGGTCTTGGCCACATGGCAGAACCGCTCGTAGCGGTTCATGACGCTGTCCCCCTGGCTCCAGTAGCTTTCCGGCTCGGGGTTCAGCCAGATGACCGCCCGGGACCGCTTCTGGATCGTGGCCAGGATGTCGAGCCGGGGGTTGGCGTAGTTCGACCGGGCGTCGCCCAGGATGATCACCGTGGTGTGACGGTCGATGCGGTCCATGTGCTGGTCGGCGAAATCCTCCAGCGACTTGCCGTAGTCGGTCTGCTGGAAGCCGATCTGCTTCAGGACCTCGAAGATCGCGGTCTCGACGGGATGGTCGTCGAGCACTCCGTTCACGCTGATCATCCTCCCGGAGAAGGCGAAGGCCTCGAGCCGGTCGACGACCTCGTTCAGGGAGTAGAGGAAGGTCAGGAGGAACTGGGCTGCGGCGGCCACCGACTTGGACACGTCGCAGATGGCGACGATGGAGGGCTTGTCGACCTTCTTCGTCTTGAAGACGATGTCGAAGGGCATGCCCCCATAGCCCATCGACTTCCTGAGGGTCCGCCGGACATCCAGGTGACCGGTCCAGGCCACATTTCGGCGTCGCGAGTAGCGATCTGCGAGCCGCTTGGCCATCCGCTTCACCAGGGCCTGCATCATGGCCTGGTCTACCGGATCGATGCCGCCCTCAGCGTTCAGCGCCTTCCGCGCCAGCATTTCCTCGCGCAGCCGCTTGCCGCTGCCTGAGGCGTAGAGCTCGTGCTGGCGCTCGACATAGGCGGCCGCCTGGGCCGCGAGGGCCTTCCGCGCCGCCTCGAGCCGTTCGGCCGCGGCCGCACCCGGTCCACCCAGCCGCCGCGCTGCAGCGAGGATGCGCTCGATCTCCGAAAGCCCCATCTCCTCGAGGAGCCGGCGGGACAGGCGCGCACGCTGGGTGGAGAGCCGGATCCGGGAGACCTCCGCCCGCTCGGCCGCCGCCTCCATGGCCTGGGCAAGGGCGGCGCCGTCGCCCGCCATCAACATGCGCGCCAGATCAGACTCCTGCGCCTCTGGAGGCAGGCCTTCCATCGGATCGCCCTGGCCCTCGGGCGGGGCCAGTTGAGGCGGGGCCTCGTAACGGCGGTCGAAGAAGGTGTCGAATACAGCCTCGAAGCGCGTCACCTCGTCGGCGGTCTTGGCCAGGGTCGCGCAAAGGGCTTCGCGGAACAGTTCCCGGTCGGCGAAGCCCACGACATCCACCGTTCGGTGGGCGTCGATCGCCTCGGCCGGGGAGACCCGGACATCCGCCGCCCTCAGGGCCCGGAAGAAATCCTCGAGCGCCGTCTGCACCGGAGGCTCAGGCTCCGGCCTGGCGGATGAGCTCGGCGATCTGGGGTTCGACGGCGACGATGTCCTGCTCGAACTTCAGGAGTACGTTCAGGGTGTCGCGGACCACCTCACCGTCGAGGGCGTCGGCGTTGAGCAGGATCAGGGCCCGGGCCCAGTCGACGGTCTCCGAGATGGAGGGCGACTTGCGCAGGTCCAGGCCGCGCAGGGACTGGACGAAGTCCACGAGCTGGGCGGTCAGTCGCGCCTCGATCCCCGGCACCCGGCTGGTGACGATCTTCTTCTCAAGGGCGGCGTCGGGCAGGGGGATGTGCAGGTGCAGGCACCGCCGCTTCAGGGCGTCGCCCAGGTCGCGGACATTGTTCGACGTCAGGAAGACGATGGGCGGCGTCTCGGCCTTCAGGACGCCGAGCTCGGGAATGGACACCTGGTAGGCCGACAGCACTTCCAGCAGGAAGGCCTCGAAGGCCTCGTCCGACTTGTCGATCTCGTCGATCAGGAGGACGCAGCCCTCCCGCTCCTGCAGGGCCTTCATCAGCGGTCGGGGTTCCAGGAAGGGCTCTGAGAAGAACAGGTCGCCCATGCCGTGCAACCGGCCCATGGCCGCGTCCATGTCCGGGGCGTCCGCCAGGGCCACGCCCATCCGGTCCTTGAGGATCTGGGTGTAGAGAAGCTGCTTGCCGTACTTCCACTCGTACAGGGCCTTGGACTCGTCCAGGCCCTCGTAGCACTGCATCCGGATCAGGGGCAGGCCGAGCAGGGCTGCGGTGCAAAGGGCAAGCTCGGTCTTGCCCACCCCGGCCGTACCCTCGACCAGGATCGGCTTTTGCAGGCGGACGGCCATGTAGAGGGATGTCGCGATCCGCCGGGAGGCGATGTAGCCCACCTCGGAAAGGCCTGAGACCAGGGCATCTATGGAGGCAAAGTGAGGAGACTGGGCGGCGTCGAAGACGGCTTCGGCGGAAGAGGTCAAAGTTCAGACTTTCAGAAACTGCGGCGCAATTCCGCCGGAACGAGGAACAGTGGGGCAGCTTGCCCGTGGCGGACGGGGCGGGGCAAGCCCCGAATGCCGTCAGCCGAACCCGTAGGGTCTGTAGGGACCCAGGATCAGCTGCTCGAACACGCCCATGCCGCGCACGGGCGCCTCTCCCGGCAGGGTGAGGGTGACGTGAGACAGGGCCTGGATATGGAGGTTCTCGGGGCGCAGGAAGTCTACGCCCGAAAGCACGATGTCCTCACGCTCGACGGCGAGCTCACCCTTGTAGCCGCCGTGCCGCCACTCGGGATGGCCATAGCCAATGCCTCGCATGAGGAAGGTCAGGAAGGGCTGGAAGGCCACCCTGGCCGCCCCCTGGGCGAGGGGGATGCTGAGGGTGGCGCTGGCGATGTGCCGGGTCCCCGGGATCATCACCACGTCCTCCATGGCGGCCTCGCCGGTGTGCCGGCCACCGCCGGGGCCTGCCCCATCGGGCGCGATCACCGCCCGGGTGTTCCAGGGCGCGCCGTCAGGATCGGCGTTGACGTGGAAGAAGACGCTGCGGTCCTCGAAGTTCAGCGGGGTCCATTGCCAGAAGAAGCTGGGGATCCGGTTGGGAACGGCAGGCTGCGGATCGGGGGCCCCGATCGGCCGGATGCCCCAGGAACGGTCCCGTGTGCCGACCGAGCCGGGTGCGAGGACCCGGCGCACGCCGTCTACCTCGATCCATCCCGACACCCTGACGTTCACGGTCAGCCGGGTGTAGTCCATGAAGGCCCGGGGCCCGTTCCGGTAGACGAAGCGAGGCTCCTCGATCGGGAAGGACCGGCCCTCGAAGGTGAGGTCGGCGGCGATCCCGTGGCTTTCCTCGACAATGACCCGCAGGGTCTTGAGGGGCTCGACCACCTCGATGCGGATCGGTCCCGCCGAGATGTCCATGCGCTCCATGTTCAGGAGGCGCGAGGCGTGCAGGCAGTGCTCCACCCCGTCGCGGATCACCGAGAAATGGGCGTCGGCGACGTTCAGGTGAGGATAGACGCCGAAGGCGACGGCGAAGAACTCGGACCCGTCCGGTTGATAGCCATTGAAGAAGTAACGGTCGTAAAAGGTCCGATCGGTTCCCGAGAAGGCGATGGGTTCCGGAGTCTGGTGAATTGGATAGTCGTCGCCCTTGGTCAGCATGCGCCCTCCCCTGCGGGCCGGGGCCCGCCTGCCTGTTCTGTCCGGGCGCCGCTTGCAGACGCCTTCCCGGTCGAAGTATCAGGTGCGTACGGACAAGGCGACACCTCCCGGCGGACCTCCGCCGACAGGCCGCCCCTGGAGGAAGAAATGGCCGAAGCCAACGTGCGCATACCTGACGACCATGCCCGTAACCTGGTGGACCCCGTTGCCTATGCCGACGGTCGGGTCTTCCGGACCTATGACTGGCTGAGGTCAAACCAGCCCCTGGGGCGCGCGGAGGTTGAGGGCGTGGATCCCTTCTGGGTGGTCACCCGTCACGCGGATATCCTGGAGATCAGCCGGCAGAACGACCTGTTCCTGAATGGGGACAAGTCGCCGACCCTGGTCAGCCAGGAGGCAGACGCCCGGATCCGCGACATGATGGGGGGTAGCCCGCACCTGCTGCGCACCCTCATCCACATGGATGCACCGGACCATCCCAAATACCGCGCCCTGACCCAGGCCTGGTTCATGCCGCAGAACCTGCGCAGCCTGGAGACCCGCATCCGCGAGATTGCCCGGGCCTCGGTGGACAAGATGGCCGCCACGGGCGGACGCTGCGACTTCGTCCGTGAGGTGGCCCTGCATTTCCCCCTGCACGTGGTGATGGAGATCCTCGGCGTTCCGGAAGCGGACGAGCCCCGGATGCTGACCCTTACCCAGGAGCTGTTCGGCGCCGCCGACCCCGAACTCGGCCGGGCCGCCAGCAGCGACTCCGACTCGATCCCCACCGACACCACCGGCGAAGGTCGCCGGATGGACCTCGGGGTGATCACCGACTTTTTCAACTACTTCAACGCCCTGTCCGCTGACCGCCGGGCCTCGCCCCGCAACGACCTGGCCAGCGTGATCGCCAACGCCCAGATCGACGGCCGGCCCATCTCCGAGCTTGAGGCGATGAGCTACTACATCATCGTGGCGACGGCCGGCCACGACACCACCTCCTCCTCAACTGCGGGGGCCTTCTGGGCCCTGGCGGAGCGGCCTGATGAGCTGGCCAAGCTCAAGGCGGACCCCTCCCTGATCCCCGGCCTGGTGGACGAGTCCATTCGCTGGACCACGCCGGTGAAGACCTTCATGCGCACCGTGGCGGCCGATACCGAGATCGGTGGACGGGCCATGTCCAAGGGGGACTGGCTGATGCTCTGCTACGCCTCCGGGAACCGCGACGCAGCCGTCTTCGACGATCCCCACGAGTTCCGGGTTGACCGCTCGCCCAACAAGCACCTGGCCTTTGGTTACGGTGCCCACCTCTGCCTCGGCCAGCACCTGGCCAAGATGGAGATGAGGATTCTCTGGGAGGAGCTGATCCCGCGCCTGAAGTCCCTTGAACTCGACGGCGAGCCGGCCATGAGCCAGGCCGTCTTCGTCAACGGCCCCAAGACCCTGCCGGTCCGATTCGAGATGGCCTGAGGCGGTGGGCTCTGCGGACCTCGCGCCCCGCCTGGCGGCCTATGCGGC
>CAIWHQ010000273.1 GCA_903912465.1 uncultured Alphaproteobacteria bacterium
ACATCTGCTGGCGTCGAGACCTTGGGCGCAAGGACCGCGTGGGGCCTTACGGTGCCGGCGGAGACGGCGGCGAGGTCGGCCTCGCCCCAGGGAGTATCGAGGCCGTTCACCCGGACCACCAGCTCGCGGCGGCCGAATCCGCCCTCGGTCGTCGCGGCGACGGCGAGGTCCCGGGCCGCCGGCTTGGCCTCAGGTGCCACCGAGTCCTCCAGGTCGAGGATGACCACGTCGCAGGCCAGGCTCCGCGCCTTCTCGATGGCGCGGGGATTTCCGGCCGGCATGTAGAGGGCGCTGCGGCGGGGGCGTGCGGGGCTCATCTCGGGTCTCCGTGGCGCAGCGAGAAGCCTCGCCGGACGGGGTCGTTCTAGACTATGATCGGCGCATGATCACCCGCTACGACCCCGACGCCCGTAACGTACTGGGCGGGCCCCTCGACCCCTGCGGCCTGGACCCGGTGACCGGCTTCTATCGCAACGGCTGCTGCGAGACCGGCGCGGAAGACGTCGGCCTGCACACGGTCTGCGCCGTCGTGACCGCCGAGTTCCTCGCCTTCTCGAACGCCATGGGCAATGACCTGACGACGCCCGTCCCCGCCTACCGCTTTGCGGGCCTGAAGCCCGGCGACCGCTGGTGCCTTTGCGCGCCCCGCTGGAAGGAGGCCCTCGACGCGGGGGCGGCCCCGGGCGTGGTGCTGGAAGCCACCCACGAGGAGACCCTTGCCGTCGTCTCCCTGGACGTCCTGAGGGCCTACGCGGTGTCGGGCTCCGGAACCGGCCCGGTATAGCGGGCCCGGGGCCGGATGAGTCCGCCGTCCTGGATCTGTTCAAGGGCGTGGGCCAGCCATCCGGCGCAGCGGGCGGCAGCGAACAGTGAGAAGGCGGACCCCTCCGGCGCCTTCAGATGGTCGCAAAGGGCGACCAGGGCGAAATCGACGTTGGGCGCCAGCCCGGTCGTCGCCCGCACCTGGGCTGCGAGCCGCACCAGGTCCTCCGGCGCCGGGAAACGGGCCAGGAGCGCCTGCGCCCGGGGATCTCCATCCGGGTAGAGGGGATGACCGAAGCCCGGCAGACTGCGGTCACCCGCAAGGCGCGCCGACACGGCGTCGGCGACACCCCTGCCCAGAGCCTCGTTGCGAAAGAGGGACAGGGCGGCGGGCGCACCCCCGTGGCGGGGACCCGAGAGGGCTGCAAGGCCCGCAAGGGCGGAGGCGGCGAGGGAGGCCCCCGTCGAGGCCGCCACCCGCGCCGCAAAGGCAGAGGGGTTGAGTTCATGGTCTGCCAGCAGGACCAGGGCGCGGCGCACGAGGTCAGCACCGGGCCCGCCGGCGCTCAGTCCCGGACCCAACCTCCAGGCCTTGGCGAGACGCAGATGGATGGGCCCCGGCTCGGTTTCGGCGACCAGGGCGTCCGCGAAGATGTCGAGCAGGACCGCGGCTTCCGCGGAGAGGGCGAGCAGGGGCTGGCCGAGCGCCGGAGGTGAGGTGGCGGCCCGGCTGGCGAGCGCCAGGAAGGCCCGGGCAAGGGGCGGTCCGCCCTCGGGCGGCGCGGGCCTGTCCGAGCGCTTCAGCGTGACGCCATCGCCGCCCCGCAGGAGCCGGGCGACGGATTCGAGGGTCTCGGTCTCGGCGAGGGTCAGGACGTCGCGGCCGCGATACCAGGGCCGTCCGTCCTGCACCGTCGTGATGGCGGACGACAGGACGGGCTCACCCCAGGTCATGGCGCCGGCGGCGACTTCCGAGGGGCGGCGGCTGCGGCGGCGGCGGGCTGCCAGGGCCTCGACCTCCCGTGCGCGGTAGAGGCTCCGCCGGGAGTCGAGGGGATCGGCCCGGGCGGTCAGCAAACCCCGGCTGACATAGGCGTAAAGGCTCTGGGGCTTCAGTCCAAGCCGCGCCAGGGCCTCTGCTGCAGGGATCCAGTCGGTCATGCCGGCACCTTTATGTTGATTAACTTGATCAAGATTGACCCGTCAATGCAAGGGGCGTTCCTGGGGGCAGGGATCGTGGTCACGTGAAAAGGAGACCCCCATGGAAGCCGGACTTGAAGACGTCATCGCCGCCCGGACGGTGCTCTCGGATGTCGACGGCCAGGCCGGACGGCTGATCATCCGGGGCGCGTCCCTGGACAGCCTGGTGGGCGTGGAGTCCTTCGAGAGCGTCTGCGCCCGTCTCTGGGCGGGTTTCTCGCCGGACCTTCCGGCCGACCTGCCCGCCGCCCTCGGGCGGGCGCGGGCGGAAGTCTGGCGCGAGGTGGACGACCTGGATGACCGCCTGGCCGCCCTGCCGCCCGTCGAGGCCCTGCGCGGACTGATGGCGCGGCTGGCTGACGGCGAGGACACCGCCACCGCCCTGCGGGTCGTCGCCGCCCCGGCCGTCTTCACGGGCGCGGTGCTGAGGCGTGCGCAGGGACTTGCGCCTGTGCACCCGGATCCCGGGTCCGGTCATGCCGCCGACCTCCTCCGGATGATTTCAGGCGCACCACCGACCCCGGCACAGGCCGCCGCCCTCGACGCCTACCTGGTGACCGTGATCGACCATGGGCTGAACGCGTCGACCTTCGCCGCCCGGGTGGCCGCTTCGACCCGGGCTGGCCTGGTCTCGGCGGCCCTTGCCGGAATCAGCGCCCTGAAGGGACCCCTGCATGGCGGCGCCCCCGGACCGGTGATCGACATGCTGGACGCCATCGCGACACCGGAACACGCGCGGGCCTGGCTTGAGGCGGCGCTGGACGGGGGGGACCGGCTGATGGGTTTCGGGCACCGTGTCTATCGGGTCCGTGACCCCAGGGCCGACGCTCTCAAGGCGGCCATCCGGCGCCTCGGTGCCGATCAGGGCCGCCTCGCCCTGGGCGAGGCCGTCGAGGCGGCCGCCCTGGAGATCCTTCGCAGCCGCAAGCCGGACCGGGCGCTTGAGACCAATGTCGAGTTCTACACGGCCCTCCTGCTCGAGGCCCTGTCGATCCCGCCCTCTGCCTTCACCTGCATATTCGCCGCGGGTCGGGTCGCCGGATGGACCGCCCACGCCTGGGAGCAGGTCGCCACAGGCCGCCTGATCCGGCCCCAGTCGATCTATGTCGGGCCGGTTCCGGCCGCCGCCTGATCCCCGGGGTGGATTGGCTGAAGGCGGCCCAAAGGGTAGAAGGAGCGTCATGTCGTCCGAAGTGCGATCCTCCGACCTGCCGTCCGCCAGCCTGACCCGGGGCATCACCCTGATGTCGGTGGGCGTCGCCGCCCTGCTGGTCACGGTGAAGGCCTTCGCCTGGATGGCGTCAGGGTCGGTGGCCCTGCTCGCCTCCCTGGCCGACTCGACCCTCGACCTCGTCGCCTCGACAATCACCTTCTTCGCCGTCCGCTATGCAGCGGTGCCGCCGGACGATGACCACCGCTTTGGCCATGGCAAGGCCGAGGCCTTCGCCAGCCTCCTGCAGGCCGGCCTGGTCTTCGCCTCGGCGGCCCTGATCGGGCAGGAGGCCATCCGCAGCCTGCTGAACCCCGAGCCCATTGTGGCGGAGGGCTGGGCCCTGGCGGTGATGATCTTCTCGATCGTCATGACTTTTGCCCTGATCACCGCCCAGACCTGGGTGCTGAAGCGTACGCGTTCGGTGGCGGTCAGCGGCGACAGGGCGCATTACGCCTCGGACCTGGCCTCGAACCTTGCGGCCCTGGCCGGGATCGCGGCCTCGGCCTGGCTGGGACTCCAGGGCCTTGACGGTGCGGCCGCCCTGCTGATTGCAGGCCTGCTGCTGTGGGGGGCCATCAGCGTCTTCCGCGAAGCCGCGGTGCAGCTGATGGACCAGGAGCTACCGGCGGCGGAACGCGCCCGGATCGTTGAGCTGGTCACCCAGGACCCCCGCCTGAGCGACGTCCACCAGCTGCGCACCCGGGCCTCCGGGCCCTATGTGCACATGCAGATGCACGTGGACCTGGAGCCCCTTCTGACCCTGGCGGACGCCCACCAGGTCATCGTCGAGGCCGAGCGGCGGCTCCTGGCGGCCTTCCCCATGGCCGACATCCTGATCCATCCGGATCCGAGGGGCCTTGCCGAACCCCATGGCGGGGCTTTCGCAGAAGTCGCGGCTGCAGAGTAAACCGCCCCTTAAGGTCTGATCCGCTTGATGTGGGCCGACTCACGACGCCCTGCGGGCCAGGCATGACCGAACGCATACTGCATCACTTCCCGCTGGACCCCGCCTCTCGCCAGGTGCGCCTCGCCCTGGGCGAGAAGCGCCTCGCCTTTACCGAGCAGACAGTCCGTTACTGGGAGCAGCCCGATGCCTTCCTGGACCTCAACCCCTCGGGGGTGACGCCCGTCATGGTGGAGGACGGGCTGGTGCTCTGCGAGTCCCGGACCATCCTCGACCACCTCGAGGAAACCTGCCCCGAGCCGCCCCTCCTGGGACGGGCGCCGGAAGAGCGCGCCGAGGCCCGGCGCCTGGTCCTCTGGTTCGACCGAAAGTTCGACCTGGAGGTGGCCGGCTACCTGCTTCACGAAAAGATGGAGAAGCGGCTTCTGGGTCTGGGTGCCCCGGACCTGGCGGCCCTCCGCCAGGGGCGGGACGCCCTTCGCCACCACATGGCCTACCTGGAGGCCCTGCTCTCAGCCCGGGACTGGCTGGCGGGCCGGCGCCTGTCCCTGGCCGACTTCGCCGGTGCCGCCTATCTGTCGGTGATCGACTACCTGGGGGATGTGCCCTGGGACGGTTATCCGGCGGTCAAGACCTGGTACATGAAGCTCAAGTCCCGCCCGGCCTTTCGTCCCATCCTTGCCGACCGCTGGCCCGGACTGGCCCCGGCGGCGCACTATGACGACCTCGACTTCTGACCCCCGGGACGAAATCCGCCGCCGGGCGGCCGGGCTGGGCTTTGAGGTCTGCCGGTTTACCGGGCTCGACGCACCCTGGCCGGCCACCGCCCGGCTGCAGGCCTTCCTGGAGGCGGGACGGCAGGGCGACATGGACTGGATGGCGGCCACGGCGGACCGGCGCGCCCACCCCCGATCCCTCTGGCCGGACGCCCGCAGCGCGGTCGTCCTGGGCCTGAACTATGGGCCGCAAGCCAATCCCCTGGAGGGCCTGGCCAGGCGCGACCGGGGCCTCATCTCGGTCTACGCCCAGGGGGACGACTACCACGACGTCATCAAGGGCCGGCTCAAGCAGCTGGGGGGCTGGATGGCCTCGCGGACGGGTGCCGGGCTGAAGGTCTTCGTCGATACCGCCCCGCTGATGGAGAAGCCCCTGGCCCAGCAGGCGGGCCTGGGCTGGCAGGGCAAGCACACCAACCTGGTCAGCCGCGACTTCGGCTCCTGGCTCTTCCTCGGCGTGATCCTCACCGAGGCCATGCTGACACCCGACGCGCCCGAAACGGACCACTGCGGCCAGTGCCGGGCCTGCCTCGATGTCTGTCCAACAGCGGCCTTCCCCGCCCCCTATCAGCTCGATGCCCGGCGCTGCGTCTCCTACCTGACCATAGAGCACAGGGGTCCGGTGGATCCGGCGCTGCGGCCAGGCCTGGGCAACCGGATCTATGGCTGCGACGACTGCCTGGCCGTCTGCCCCTGGAACAAGTTCGCCCAGGCTGGACGCGAACAGAGGCTGTCGGCCCGGGACGACCTGGCGGCCCCGGCCCTGGCCGAACTGGCGGCCCTGGACGACGCCGCCTTCAGGGCCCGGTTCGCCCGTTCACCGGTCAAGCGCACGGGCCGGGACCGTTTCCTGCGCAATGTCCTCTACGCCATCGGCAATTCCGGCGATCCGGCCCTGGTCCCGGCCGCAAGGGCGCGGCTGGAGGACGCCTCGCCCCTGGTGCGGGGCGCAGCGGTCTGGGCGCTGGGGCGACTTCTGCCGCCCCCGGAGATCGTCGACCTCGCCCGCGGCTATGCGGACGCTGAGACCGACCCCGATGTCCGGGCTGAATGGGCGGCGGCTCAGTCGGCGTAGACGCCCGGCCGGTTCTCCATGGCCGCCTTCACCGCCTCGACCTGGTTGGCCGAGCCGATCAGGGCCCCCTGCTCCTGGCTCTCAGCGAGGAGGATGGCGTGTTGGTCGGCGTCCGGCGCCAGGTCCAGGAGGCGCTTGCCGGCCCGGATGGCGTGGGGGTTCTTCGAGGCAATGTCGGCCGCCAGGGCCAGGGCCTCGGCGCGGGGATCGGCGCAGACCCGGGTGGCGAGACCCAGGCGATGGGCTTCCTCGCCATTGAAGATCCGGCCCGTGTAGGTCAGTTCCCGGGCGACGTCGTCGCGCACCAGCCGCTTCATCAGCACCAGGCCCGCCATGTCGGGCACCAGGCCCCACTTGATCTCGAGAACCGCCATCCGGACGTCCGGGGTGACGAAGCGGATGTCCGCACCCAGGGCCAGCTGGAATCCGCCGCCGAAGGCCACGCCGTGGATGGCCGCGATCACGGGGACGGTCTGCTCGCGCCAGACCATGACGGCGTGCTGGGCGTGGTTGGACCCGCCCTCCGTGCGCTTGGGGGTGACGAGGCCCGCTCCGCCCCGGCGCTCGCCGGAGGCCATCTTGGCGAAGTTGCCCATGTCGAGGCCCGCACAAAAGGCCCGGCCATCGCCCGAAAGCACGATGACCCGAACGCCCTTCTCGGTCTTGAGGCGCTCACCCGTGTCGACGAGGGCCTGGAACATGCGGTCGTCGAGGGCATTCATCTTGTCGGTGCGGACCAGACGGACGTCGGCGACGCCCTTCTCGAGGGTCACCTGGATGCGGTCGTCCATGGAAGTCTCCTTCAGGTCTTGCCGGGAATGGCGATGTAGCCGACCCGGGGGAAATGCAGGTGCAGGCGGCCGAGATCGGGGGTCTCCTGCGCCAGGATCAGCCGGCTGTGGCGCGCCGCCACCAGGGTCCCGGAAATGGGGTCCCGGCCATAATCATCGGCCATGACCACCACCGGATCGCCGGGGGACAGGCCAAGGGCGTCATTGGGATCATGCGGCGGCGGGTCTGCGGGCCGGACGCTGCGCGCGATGGCCAAGGCCTCCGCCCCGGTGATGTCCTTACGCACGCCCTGGCCGATCGCCGCCATACGGGCGCGCCAGGCCTCCAGCCGGTCAAGGCCGGCGGCCAGGCGGGCATAGGTGTCGGGCAGGGCACCCTTCAGCCACCAGATGTTCATCCAGGCCGAGGCGTCCGCCAGCCCGGGCCTGTCGCCGGCGAGGAAGGGTGAGTCCGCCAGGGCGTAGTCCAGCCAGGAAGCATGCCCCCGCCACTGGACGCGCATGGGACCAGCCGCCTGGGCCATGGCCTCCACATCGAAGGGCCGCCCCGACAGCTTCTCGCGGTCCGCGATGAAGGCCTTGGGCGTCAGGTGACCGAGTTCCCCGAAGATCACCGGAACCGTGGCCTGGAAGAACAGCCGGTCCGCCCACAGATTGATGGCCCTCAAGCCCGCCAGACCCTGGTCGCCGGGAAGGGGCGCGCGCCTCTGCAGTTCATCGAGTATGGCCTGGGAGTCGCAGTAGACGTCTGCGCCGATCTGCAGGACTGGCGCGCGCCGGTAGCCCCCCGTGAGCGGCGTCAGGTCCGGCTTGGGCATGATGTTGGGCGTGATCACCGAGGACCAGGACTGTCCCGTCATGCCGAAGACGATCCGCACCTTCTCCGAGAAGGGCGAGGCGTCGTAGTGGTGAAGGATCAGGTCCATGAGCTCCCCCGGCCGAAACCGGAGAGTACGCTGTCACGGATTTCGCTGGCGGGCCACCGTGACGCCGCGTCAGCGCCAGCGGATCAGGGCCTCCTGGGCGGCCTCGGCCACCAGCCTTCCGTCACGGGCATAGATCTGTCCCCGGTTGAAGCCCCGCCCGCCCGAGGCGGACGGGCTGTCCTGGACGAAGAGGTGCCAGTCGTGGAAGTCGGTCGGCTGGTGGAACCACATGGCGTGGTCCAGGCTGGCCGCCTGCAGCCGGCCGCTGTCCCAGTCCACCGCGTGCGGACGCAGGGAAGCGTCCATCAGGGTCATGTCCGAGCCATAGGCCAGGGCGCACTGGTTGACGGCGACGTCAGCGCCCAGAGGCAGGCGGGTGCGGAACCAGCACATGTCCACCGGCTCGCGGACACCGACGACGCCGTGGGGGACGGGATCGCAGGGCTTGAGCTCCACAGGCCAGATCCGCCGGGTCGCTGGGTCGAGTCCGGCTTCGGCGCGCAGCTCTTCCTCATTCTTCAGGGCTTCCGGCGGAGGGGCCTCGGGCATGGGCAGCTGGTGCTCGAAGCCGGTCTCAGGAACCTGGAAGGAAGCCGCCAGGTTGAAGATCTGCTTGCCGTTCTGGATGGCCACAACCCGGCGCACGCTGAACGATCCGCCATCCCGGGCCCGGTCGACCTGGAACAGGATCGGGAGCTTCGGGTTCCCGGGCCGGATGAAATAGCTGTGCAGGGAGTGGCAGACCCGGTCCTCGATCGTCCGGTAGGCGGCGGCCAGGGCCTGGGCCACCACCTGCCCGCCATAGATCCGGCGGGTCTCGAAGGGCGGGTTGAAGCCCCGGAAAAGGTCCGTGTCCAGGGTCTCCAGGTCGAGGAGTGTCAGGATTTCGTTGTCTTCGGACATGCAGCGCCTGGATGTGGGGGACTCAGAAGAACAGGGGAGGAAGATCCGCGAGGCGGGGCAGGACAAGGTCCTTGTCCGAGAGGACGGCCGCGTCCGGCCCGACCGGCCAGTCGATGGCGAGGTCGGGATCGTTCCAGATCACGCCGCCTTCGGTCTGCGGCGCATAGTCGCCGTCGACCTTGTAGGCCAGCATGACGTCATCGCAGAGGGTGCAGTAGCCGTGGGCGAAGCCCCGGGGCACGAAGAGCTGTTCCCCGCCCTCGGCGGTCAGCCGGGCCGAGACCCAGCGCCCCCGGGTGGGCGAACCTGCCCGCACGTCGACGGCGACGTCGAGAATGGCGCCGGCCAGGACGCGCACCAGCTTGGCCTGGGGATGGGGCGCCGTCTGGAAGTGAAGGCCCCGGACGGTCCCGCTACGGGCGTTGAAGGCCTGGTTGTCCTGGACGAAGTCGATGTCGAGGCCGGCGGCGGCCAGGGACTTGCGGCTCCAGGTCTCGGAGAACCATCCCCGCGCATCGCCATGGCGGCGCGGCGTGATAAGCAGGACCTCGGGAAGGGCCAGGGGCGTTAGGGTCGTCATGGGATTCCCGGAAACGGGCGGCAAGGCCGCGAAGGGTGCGACGCATGGCGCGGGACGCGGCGAAAGACAAGCCTGACAGCCCTCCAGAGGCCTCTGTCAGCGTCATTGTCGTGGCCTGGCAGTCCGGGGACGACCTTGCCCGGTGCCTCTTGGCCCTGGCCCGGCAGACCCCGCCGCCCCTGGAGATCCTGCTGGTCGACAACGGCTCCACGGACGGCGCGCCCCAGGCGGCGGCAAAGGCCCTGCCGCAGGTCCGGCTCATCGAGGCGGGCGCCAACCTGGGCTTCGCCGCCGGGGTCAACTTCGGCGCCCGACAGGCCAGGGGCGACTGGCTGGCCCTGGTCAATCCCGACGCCTTCGCCGCACCCGACTGGCTTGAGCGTCTGGTCGCGGGCGCTGCGCGCAATCCCGGGGTTGATTGCTTCGGCTGCCGGCAGACCATGGCGGGGGCGGAGGGCCGGCTCGACGGCCTGGGCGACGTGATGAGCCTGCCCGGCATCCCCTATCGCGGCGGCTATGGCCTGGCCGATCCCGGTCCGGTGGCGGAGGGCGAGTGTTTCTCGGCCTGTGGGGGCGCCATGCTCATCCGGCGGTCCCTGTTCGAGGCCCTGGGCGGGTTCGACGAGGCGCTTTTCATGTACTGCGAGGACGTCGACCTAGGCTACCGCATCCGGCTGGCGGGGGGCACCTGCAGGGTGATCCCTGACGCCGTCGTCGACCACGTCGGCTCGGCATCCACCGGTGGAGCAGGGTCCGACTTCGCCAGCTTCCACGGCGCGCGCAACCGTATCCGGGTCTTCATCAAGGACACCCCGCCCCTGCTGTTCTGGCTGACCCTGCCCCTGCACGTCCTGGCCACCACCGTCCTGTTCCTGAGGCTGGCGGGACAGGGGCGGCTGGGACCGAACCTGAAGGGCGCCCGGGCAGCGCTCGGCGACCTGCCTGCAGCCTTCGCCGCCCGACGACGCACCCAGGCGACCCGGAAGGCCTCCTCCTGGGACATCGCCAGGGCCATGACCTGGAATCCCCTCGACCTCCTTGGCCGGCGGGTAGTGATCCGGCGCCCGCGCCGAAACGGCGACTCAGCCGCCTGAGACGCGCCGGGGACCGGGAAGCGAATCGATCAGCTCGATCCGGAAGACCAGGGTCGCGCCGGGCGGGATGGGGCCGCCGCCCTCCTCGCCATAGCCGAGGGCGGCCGGGACGAAGATCCGCCACTCGTCGCCGGGCCGCATCAGCTGCAGGGCCTCGACCCAGCCGGGGATCAGGCCGTCCAGGGGCATGACGGCGGGGACGCCGCGGTCGTAGGAACTGTCGAACACCTCACCGGAGAGGAGCTTGCCCTCGTAGTGGACCTTGACCTGGTCGCCGGGCAGCGGCCGCACGCCGTCGGCCGGGCCGGAGCGAACCACCAGGTACTGAAGGCCGGAAGGCAGGGTCCGCACCCCCGCCTCCGAGGCGTTCTTGGCCAGGAAGGCCTGACCGGCCTGGGCGTTCGCAGCCAGGACCTGGGGGTCGGGCCCGCGCTGGCAGGCACCCATGAGGGCGAGGCTTGCGACGAGGACAAGGGCGGGCAGGCGCATCGGTGTCTCCTTCAGACCGCGCGGGGCGGATAGCCCCGGGCCCTGAGGGCCTCAATGATTTCCTCCGTATGCCGGGCATCGCGGGTCTCGATCATGATGTCGAACTCCGCACCCTTGGCCGGGACGTCGAGGGCGAGGCGGTTGTGGGCCACCTCGACGATGTTGGCGCCCATCTGGCCGATCAGGGCCGAGACATTGGCCAGGAGTCCCGGGCGGTCGTCTCCGATGATCCGCAGGGAAACGAGGCGCTGATCCCGGACCAGCTGGCGGGTGAGGACAGAGGCGAGAAGGCGGGTGTCGATGTTGCCGCCGCAGAGGATCACCCCGACCTTCTTGCCCTGGAACCGGTCCGGATAGGCCAGGAGTGCGGCGAGGGCCGCCGCGCCGGCGCCCTCGGCAACCGTCTTCTCCACGTTGCAGAACAGGGCCACGGCTTGCTCGAGAAAGGGCTCCTCGAGCAGCAGGACCTCGTCGATCAGAGGGCGGGCGATCCCGTAGGTCAGGTCGCCGACCCGCTTGACAGCTATGCCCTCGGCGATGGTCGCCCCGCCGGTGATGGCCTCGACGCCCCGCATGCGCGCCGTGAAGGACGGATACATGGCCGGCTCGACGCCGATCACCCGGCAGTTCGGGTTGATGGACTTGGCCACGGTTGCGCAGCC
>CAIWHQ010000274.1 GCA_903912465.1 uncultured Alphaproteobacteria bacterium
GGAGTCGATGGCCGCCTGGGTGCGGGCCGAGGCCTCCTCGATGCGCCGCTTGGGCAGGCCGTCCTCGATGGCCCGGGCCATGCCGCCCAGGGCCTCGACCTCGGCGATGTGCGTAAGGGCGCGGGCCGCCAGCTCGGCGGTGAGGCGCTCGACATAGTAGGACCCGCCCCAGGGGTCGATGACCCGGTTCTGACCGCTCTCCAGCTGGAGGAAGAGCTGGGTGTTGCGGGCGATGCGGGCCGAGAAGTCTGTGGGCAGGGCCAGGGCCTCGTCCAGCGAGTTGGTGTGCAGGCTCTGGGTCTGGCCCCCGGTGGCGGCCATGGCCTCGATCAGGGTGCGGGGCACGTTGTTGTAGACATCGGAGGCCGCCAGGCTCCAGCCCGAGGTCTGGGTGTGGGCGCGCAGGGCCAGGGACCGGGCGTCCTTTGGGTCGAACTTGTCCTTCATCAGCTGGGCCCAGAGCAGGCGGCCGGCCCGCTGCTTGGCGATCTCCATGAAGGCGTTCATGCCCGCGTTCCAGAAGAAGGACAGGCGCGGGGCGAACTGGTCGACGGTCATGCCCGCCGCCACGCCGGCCCGGACATAGTCGATGCCGTCGGCCAGGGTGTAGGCCAGCTCCAGGTCCAGCGTCGCCCCGGCCTCCTGGATGTGATAGCCCGAGATCGAGATGGAATTGAACTTCGGCATTTCGCGCGAAGTATATGAAAAAATGTCGGAAATGATCCGCATCGAAGGCGACGGCGGATAGATGTAGGTGTTCCGGACCAGGAACTCCTTGAGGATGTCGTTCTGGATGGTGCCCGACAGCTGGGCGTGGGCCACGCCCTGCTCCTCGGCGGCGACGATGTAGAGGGCCAGGATCGGCAGGACCGCCCCGTTCATCGTCATGGACACGCTCATCTTGTCCAGCGGGATGCCGTCGAAGAGGGTGCGCATGTCGAGGATGGAGTCGATGGCCACGCCGGCCATGCCGACGTCGCCCTGCACCCGCGGGTGGTCGGAATCATAGCCCCGGTGGGTGGCCAGGTCGAAGGCGATGGACAGGCCCATCTGCCCGGCCGCCAGGTTGCGGCGGTAGAAGGCGTTGGAGTCCTCGGCCGTGGAGAAGCCCGCATACTGGCGGATCGTCCAGGGGTTGGTGAGGTACATGGTCGGGTAGGGGCCCCGGACGAAGGGGGCGAGGCCCGGATAGCCGGGATCGGCCAGGCCGGCGACGTCGGCGGGGCCGTAGGCGGGCGCCACGTCAATGCCCTCGGGCGTGCTCCAGGCGGCACCGGAGGCGGGGGCGGCGTCGGCCGGCGGGGCGTAGTCCAGGGCGGCGAAGTCGGGGAAGGCGCGGCTCATCGGCGGGGCTCCCAGGCCTGGGACAGGCGGACGGGGACGAGGGGCGGGCAGGTGGTGTCCGGCCCCGGCAGGCGCGGATCGGGAGCGCCGGCGGCCTTCACGGCGGGCGCAGGCTCGACCTCGATGGGCGCCTCGGCCTCGGGCGGGAAGGCGGTGACGCCGACAATGCGCGGCTCACCGGCGGCGGCGCGAGCCTCGGCGGCCTCCTCGACCTGGTGCAGGACCAGGCCGGATTCCAGGGCGGCGATGACGCCCCCGGCGGCCTCGATCGCCTGGAAGCGGGCCCAGGCGGCCCGGGCCATGGCGTCGGTCAGGACCTCGATATAGCCCGCCCCGGCGGCCGGGTCGGCGACCCGCCCGATGTGGGCCTCCTCCATCAGGACCAGCTGGGTATTGCGGCTCTGGCGGCGGGCGAAGGCGGTAGGCAGGCCGAGGGGATCGGTGAAGGTCCCCAGCACCACGGAGTCGGCCCCGCCCAGGGCCGCGCCGGCGCAGGCCGCACCCAGGCGCAGCATGTTGGTCCAGGCGTCCTTGGCGGCCAGCATGCGGTGCGAGGACCGGGCCTCGATCCGGGCGGGAACGGAGACGCCGCAGGCGTCGGTCAGCCGGGCCCAGACGGCGCGGGCGGCCCGCATCTTGGCCAGGGTCACGAAGTAGTCGGCGTCGGCGGAGAGGCCCAGCCAGATGCCGCCCCAGGCTTCGTCCATGGACAGGCCGGCCCGGACGGCGGCCCGGGTATAGGCGAGGGCGCTGGCCGCCGCAAAGGCGATCTCCGCCGCCTCGCCGCCGCCGGCCTCATGGACGACGCGGCCCGAGGCCAGGAAGAGTCCGGCCTGCGGGTGCCGGGCGGCAAGGCGCGCAGCGACCGTGGCGGCCGAGGCTAGGTGGGATTCCACGGGCCCCGGGCTGGCGCCGGCGCGGGCCAGGGCGCTTAAGGGATCCATGTGAAAGAGGAGCTTGGCCGTCGGGGAGCCGCGGGCGACTCCGGCCAGCCAGTCGGCAGCCTGGGGCCCGAGGAAGCCAGCGTCGAGGGCCACCGGGGCGATCTCCAGGATGAGGTCCTTGAGGACCGTCTCCAGCTCGGCGGCCGAGCCGATGGCGACGCCCGACGCGCCCGTCGGGTCGATGTGGACCAGGGCCGAGGCGGCCCCGCCTTTCAGGTCGGCCAGGAGGTCGGCATTGGCCCGGGCCGGATCGGGATGGGCCGTGGCGGCGCGCAGGTCCCAGGGCCGTTCGGCGTCCCGGGCGGGCAGGGCCAGGGCGGTGCGCGGCCCCTCGCCCGGCAGGTAGAGCGGGGCGATGGGCAGGCCCTCGGCGGTGGCCGAGACCAGGGTGTCGAGAGGCTGGCCCTTGAGGGTCTTCTCGACGAGGCTACGCCATTCGGCGGCGGCGGGTGCGTCTGCAAGGGAGGCGAGGGTCATCGCCCCGTTTGATGGGCGCGGGGGACACGGTCGTCAAGCGGCGGGGTGGGGCGACGTCGGGGACGGGGGGCTCAGTCGCAAGGCTTGTAGACTGCTATCAGTGAAGATACTTTGATAGCGTTGAAGTCATTCCTTGGAGAGCGCCATCATGGCCGCTGTCACCATTCGCAACCTCCCGGAAGAAGTGCATCGCGCCCTGAAGGTCCGCGCCGCCCGGCATGATCGCAGTACCGAGGCGGAGGTGCGCGCCATTCTTGAGGCCGCCGTGCGCCCTGAAGGCCGCGTGCAGCTGGGCACTGCGCTTTCAGAGGCCAGCCGGGAACTGGGCCTCACCAATGCCGACATCGAGGCCCTGGAGTCTTCCCTCGAACAGGTCCGCGACCGGCGACCCGCCGAGCCCATGGGGTTTGAATGAGGGGCCGCCAAGGATGATCCTCCTCGACACCAATGTCGTCTCCGAGGCGATCAAGCCGGACTCCCATCCTTCCGTCCGGGCCTGGCTCGACGCCCAGGTTGCCGAGACCTTGTTCCTGCCCAGCATCACCATCGCCGAGCTCCTGTTCGGTATCGGTGTCTTGCCGGAGGGCCGGCGAAAGACCCTGCTGGCATCGCGAATCGATGGCCTGCTGGACGCCTTCGCCGGGCGCATCCTGCCCTTCGATACCTTGGCGGCGCAGTCCTATGCTGGTCTCGCCGTCCGGGCGCGGGCGGCGGGCAAGGGCTTTCCAACACCTGACGGCTACATCGCCGCGATCGCTGCCGCGCACGGCTTCGCCGTGGCGTCGAGGGACACGAGCGCCTTCCGCGCTGCAGGCCTGAAGGTGATCGATCCCTGGGAGCCGTGAGGCGAGGTTTGGCGGCGTGGGGCGGACTCGCAAGACCGCCCCTTGGTTGCCTGACCTAGGCCAGCCTCAGATCATGGTTTGTAGCGCGAAGGTCGGAGGAGAGGACTCGGGAGAGGACCCGTCCGCTTTCGCCCGATCCGGTCTCAAATACGGCGATATCGTATCGGTCGAGGAAGTTCCCGGCGTCATCCGTGTGTATGCGTACCGTCAGGACGCGCTTGGCGTCGGCCGACACCGCCCACCCGTCCGGCAACTCGCCGCTGCGCGGCGAGCGCCAGAGCAGGCGGGCTTCACCCTGGCGGTTCATGAGTGCGGCGCGGCTGCCTGTCTCCA
>CAIWHQ010000275.1 GCA_903912465.1 uncultured Alphaproteobacteria bacterium
CGCCCTCGGCCGGCTGGCGGCCTCCGTGAACGCCTGGACCTTCCGGCCCGCCGGCACCGAGGGCTACCGGACCGCCGAGGTCATGCTGGGCGGGGTGGACACCCGCGAGCTGGATAGCCGCACCTTCGAGGCCCGAACCGTCCCCGGCCTGCACATCATCGGCGAGGCGGTGGACGTCACTGGCTGGCTCGGCGGCTACAACTTCCAGTGGGCCTGGGCCAGCGGCTGGGCGGCAGGGCAGGCGGTCTAGGCGACCGGCGTCCGGAACTGGCGTAGGTCTCCGACAGGGTGAGACTTCCCGTCGGGCGTTTGGCCTGCGGGCGGAGCCGCCTCCATGGAATCCCGTCCTTCCGCCAGCTTCCCACTCGCCGGCGCTGTCTTCCTGGTCGTTTTCGGGGCAGGCCTGATTTCAGGCGCCAACCTGCCCGACCGGTTGGCCCGGGAGGTCCCGAAGCCTGTCCCGGGCTTCTGGAAGTGGCTTGACCAAACCCTGCCACGCCGGGCGCCGACCCTTGAGGAGCTCCATCCGTCGCCACCTCTGGCGATCGTCGAGATCGCCGTCGTGGACTTCGTCTCGGCCTACCGGAATGGCGGCATGAGCGAGGCCATGGGTCTCGTCGAGAACTGCTATGCGGACTGGGCCGCCCTCAGGCCAGCCCTGACTCGCAATGTCCTTCTGCGGTGCGCGATGATGGACCGGCTTGCGGTTAGCTACGACCGGTCCTTTCGCAAGACCTTCCGGCTGCCTGATGGTTCCATCCCGCCGTCGATCTCGCCAGCCCTGGCCCCGGACAGGGTCTTCGCCCGCGAGAGATTGAACGCGCGGATGCTGTTCGGGGACGACCTTAGACACCAGGAATTCGCCTTGGAACTCGCCCTGAAGCCGGTCCTTGAAGCCTTCCTCGCCCGGGGCAGGCCCGACAGGAAGCCGCCCGCCAAGGCTCCGCCCGCCGGGACTTCGTCAGACCGGCCGGCCTAGCCCTCCGCCAGGGCCTCATCCGAGACGAAGGGGTTGGTCTGGCGCTCGCGACCAAAGGTCGACATGGGGCCGTGGCCGGGCACGAAGGCGACGTCCTCGCCCAGGGGCCAGAGCTTGCCAGTGATGGCGGCGATCAGCTGGGGGTAGCTGCCGCCAGGAAAGTCGGTACGGCCGATGGAGCCCTGGAAAAGCACGTCGCCCACCTGGGCGAAGCGCGCCTCGCGGTTGAAGAAGACCACATGCCCGGGGGTATGGCCGGGGCAGTGGTAGACCTCGAACTCGGTCTCGCCCAAGGTCACCCGGTCGCCGTCGTCCAGCCAACGGTCGGGCTCAAAGGCCCGGGCGTCAGGCATGCCGTATCGGGCACCGGACTCCGGAATGCTGGCGATCAGGGGGGCGTCGTCCCGGTGCGGTCCCTCAATGACTGCGCCGGTCAGGGCCTTGAGCTGGGCCGTAGCTCCCGCGTGGTCCAGGTGGCCGTGGGTGATCCAGATCTTCTCCAGCGTCAGGCCGTGCTGCTGCAGCGCGCCCATCAGCCGGGGAACCTCGCCGCCGGGATCGATCACCGCCGCCTTCAGGGTTTTGGCGCACCAGACAATGGTGCAGTTCTGCTGGAGGGGGGTGACGGGCGCGATGATGGCGCGGATGGGCGGCTGGCTCATGGCCCTATCTTTAGTGCCGGGGCGGGATTTGCAAGGGAGGGCCGCCGCCCTCCGCTCTTGGCCCCCTCCGCGGCGGGGGCTAGACCGGGGCCATGCTGCCCGTCGAAGAGGTCCTGCCGTCCCTGCTTGAGGCCCTTGAGGTCGGGACGTCAGCTGTGCTCGTGGCGCCGCCGGGGGCGGGAAAAAGTACGGTAGCGCCCCTCAGGCTGTTGGCGGCACCCTGGCTAAAGGGGCGACGGATCCTGCTGCTCGAGCCCCGGCGGCTGGCGGCCCGGGCCGTGGCGGCGCGCATGGCCTCGGCCCTGGGCGAGCCGGTCGGTGCCACAGTGGGCTTCCGCGTTCGGATGGAGAGCCGGGTCTCGGCCGCCACCCGGCTGGAAGTGGTCACCGAAGGGGTCTTCACCCGCCGCATCCTGTCCGACCCGGGCCTGGAGGATGTGGGCCTGGTCATCTTCGATGAGTTCCACGAGCGTAGCCTCGATGCCGACCTGGGCCTGACCCTGGCCCGGGACGCCC
>CAIWHQ010000276.1 GCA_903912465.1 uncultured Alphaproteobacteria bacterium
AGGACGTCTCCTGACAGGACCCGGACGACGATAGGAAGCCGGAACCAAACGCATCCTAAAGAAACGTGGTTAACCAGTTCTTCTCGGCCGACGCGGATGCGAGCGGTAGACCGGAACATCGCACCAGCCGATGATCCGGACTCCGGAGCGTCCTCTGCTTCCCCCTCGCCTTCAGGTCAGGACAGCCTCCGTTGGGGTGGCCAAGGGGTGACGCGACCCGCCCTGTGTGAAGGCGGCGCTTCGCAGGATGCACCCGGTTGAGCGAGACGGCCAAAAACGGACCGTCAGAATTCCGGCGATGGGTGGGGCGCGGAACGAACGCTGCCACCTGACCCTGTCCGGAGGCTCACCGGCGGCTTCACCGCCAGCTCGAGGGCACCACTCTCTCGTCCATTGACGTTTCTATCAGGGTTTTGTGGTTCATCGTTTCGGAGCAATGGTCCCCGGTAGTGCGAGCCTATGACAAATCCTTGCCTCAGATGCACTGTGGACCAGAACTGTTGTCGGGACCTGCATGGCCTTCTTCTGAATGAAGCCGAGTATCAACGTCATTTCGCAGGACGGTCAGACCATCTGTCGATCGCGCGAGCCGGTCGCGTTTATCGATTGTCGTCAAACGGACGGGGACCCTGCCCGAATTGGGACAAGGGGTGCTCGATCCATGCCGATCGGCCGATGGATTGTGCTCTTTACCCGTATACGATCGGAAACATCTTCGAGGAAAAAGGGAAGGTCTACGCGACCTATCACAGCCGCACGGAATGTCCTCTGAGCGCAGAGATCATTCAGCCCAGACAGCAGGCTGAAAAGCTGATCCACGACTTCCTGAAGCGGACCTACGGCGAAGAGACGGAAGTGGTTGTGCGCCATGATGAAGGCGCTGCCCGGCTTTACCACCTCGCACGTCGCGCAGCCGCAAAGTCAGGCAGAATTCTCTCGTCGATGACGGGATGAAAGTGAGCCGATTCAGTCGGCGCGGTCTGCCAGCCAACAAGATCGGCAACACACGCGTCACAGGTCGGGCCTGGCCCTCCTGCCGGGAGCAAACATGCCCAAGGGCTTGTCAGGGTCGAAAGCGGCCGGTGACGGCCCGCCAATGAGCGAACCCTTTGCCCTTGCGGGAAAAGGAATCCAGGCGCTCACAATCCGCCGATTGCCAGCATATCTCAGCGCGCCAACCCACTGACTTCGCTCGCCTTTCAAAATAAACAGCGTCACAAGCCATCCGCGCCGGGACCCGTGTCAGACTCCCTTCATCCCGTCGGTGGGGAGGGCGTCGGATCCAGCGCCCCGATGTCGGCGGGCTGTGGTCGAGCGATGAAGCCCGGGGGATGGATACCTCGGGGGTCCTTGCGGAGGTCGATGGATGGCCCCCGCCTGCTCGCCGCGCGCTTCCTGTGCGGGCCGCTGTCTCATGTCCGCCGCGCGTCGTCGGCAGCAATGTCGGCGGCGGTGATCCGGTCAGGTCCGAACCCAGGGCCACTACCCGGAGGGCGCGTGGAAAACGGCTGCGCGGGGCAGGTCTGCTTCGTCGAAACGGTAACTCTAAAACAGCACCGGGCGAGGCCCGGCCGCCCCGCACCCTCCCCGACC
>CAIWHQ010000277.1 GCA_903912465.1 uncultured Alphaproteobacteria bacterium
CGCAGCGAGGCCAAGCGCCAGGGCCATCCGCGAGGCGGTGCGGGCAAGAGTCTTCATCAGGAATCCCCCAGTGTGGCCACGGATTGTCGATCCAGGGCCAGAACTGACAATCAACGCATCCGCGAACACCCTCGCCGCCAGGCAAGGTTGATCAGTATCGCGCAGAGTCAAACGCGCTTGTCCACCGTCAGGCCGGACCGCCGGCGGGGCGCCTCTGCGAACCCGCCGGCCTCATGGCCTACCGCCCGGTTGGCACGTCCTTGAAGGCCACATCCTTGTCCAGGCGGATGTCGCCGGGCAGGCCCAGGACGCGCTCGGCGATGATGTTGCGCAGGATCTCGTCCGTTCCGCCGGCGATGCGAAGGCCGGGGGCCATCATCAGGGAGCCGTGGAAGCCGCCCGACAGGGGGGCGAGGTCCGGGTCGTTGATGATGCCGTACTGGTCCAGCATCTCCACCGCCTCATTGGCCAGGTCCTGCATGAGGGTGGCCGCCACGACCTTGCCGATGGAGCTCTCGGGGCCAGGGGTCTGACCCTTGGACAGGGCGGTCATGGTCCGGTTGCGGGCGTGACGCAGGCCCTCGGCCTGGACGTACCAGTCGGCCAGCTTCTCGCGGACGGAGCTTTCCTGGAGCAGTGGCGCGCCGTCAGAGCCGGTGGTGTCGCGGGCGGCCTCGAGGAACTGGGACCAGCCCGTCCCCGTGGCGCCGCCGACGGCCAGACGCTCGTTCATCAGGGTCACCAGCGAGACCTTCCAGCCATCGCCCACGCCGCCGAGACGCTGGCTGTCCTTCACCCGGACGTCGGTGAAGAAGACCTCGTTGAAACCGGATCCCCCCGACATCTGGTGGATTGGCCGGACCTCGATTCCAGGGTCCTTCATGTCGACCCAGAACATGGTCAGGCCCTTGTGCTTGGGCAGGTTCGGGTCGGTGCGGACAATGACAATGCCGAAGTCCGAGAACTGGGCACCGGTGGTCCAGACCTTCTGGCCGTTGATGATCCAGTCGCCGGAGCCGTCAGCCGCCTTCTCGGCGCGGGTCCGCGCCGCCGCCACGTCGGAGCCGCCGCTGGGCTCGGAAAAGAGCTGGCACCAGATCTCCTCGCCACGGATGGCGGGGGGACCGAACCGGTCCTTGGTGCCGGGGTCAGCGAAGTTCATGACGGTCGGCACGCACATGCCGAGGCCGATCTGGAACGGGTTGGAGGGGATGGGATAGCGCGCCTCTTCTTCGCCGAAGATGACACTGTCGATGGGCGTACCGCCCTGGCCGCCCCATTCCTTTGGCCAGGTGATGCAGGCAAAGCCTGCAGCGGCCTTCTTGGCCTGCCAGGCCCTGGCGGCGGAGAGGTCGCCCCCACCCTCCCCGTCATCGTTGGCGTCGCGGGAGCGGGGCGCATTGGCCTCGAGCCAGGTCCGGACCTTCTGGCGATAGGCGGCTTCCTGGGGTGTGTCGTTGAAATCCATGATTGGTTTCCTTCTCAGGCGGCCGCGTTGCGGCGTTCGAGGTGGCTGACGAGGCGGTCCTTCCAGACCCGGGGGGCACCGGCGACCAGGGAGAGCTGGCGCGAGCGGCGGTAGTGCAGGTGGCAGTCCACAGCCCAGGTGAATCCGATGCCGCCGTGGGTCTGGATATTCTCCTTGGAACCGAACCAGTAGGCCTCGGAGGCCGCGATGCGGGCGGCGCTGGCGGCCACCGGCAGTTCGGGGGCGTTGGTGTTGAGCGCCCAGGCCCCGTAGTAGGCGTTGGAGCGGGCCAGCTCGTTCTTGACGTACATGTCGGCCAGCTTGTGCTTGATCGCCTGGTAGCTGGCGATGGCGCGGCCGAAGGCGAACCGCTCGAGGGCGTATTCCTTGGCCATCTCCAGGGCGCGGTCGGCGCCGCCGGTCTGCTCGAAGGCCAGGAGGACGGCGGCCCTGTCCAGGACCTGCTCGACCAGGGCCAGGCCCTCGCCAGCACCGCCCAGGCGCTCGGCCGGGACCTTGTCGAAGACCAGCCTGGCCGCGTCGCGGGAAGGATCCAGGGTCGAGAGCGTCTCGCGGGTCACCCCGGCGGCCGACAGGTCGACGAGGAAAAGCCCCAGCTGGCCACCCTCCCGCGCCAGAACCAGGGCATGGGTGGCGATACCGCCGTCGGTAACCGGGATCTTGGTCCCCGAAAGGCGCCCGCCCTCGACGGTGGCACGGATCGAGGTGCCGGAGAGGGCGCCAGGCCCTTCCGAAGTCGCCAGGGCACCGATGACCTCGCCGGCGGCGACGCCGGGCAGGACAGCAGCCTTCTGGGCCTCGGACCCGGCCAGCATGACCGCCTCGGCCAGGACATAGACGGTGGAGGCGAAGGGGATGGGGGCCACGGCCCGGCCCAGTTCCTCTGCGATGACGCAGAGTTCAAGCCGGCCCAGGCCCAGCCCGCCGTATTCCTCCGGAATGGCCGCGCCCAGCCAGCCCTGTCCGGCCACGGCCTTCCAGAGATCTGGGTCCCAGGTCGCCGCGGGATCGTCGAGGACCTTGCGCACCCGGCTCGTGGGGCAGTTGGCCTCGAGGAAGCGCCTCGCCTCGTTCTTGAGGAACTTCTGGTCCTCGGAGAAATCGAAATTCATGGCCTCGCACGCCTCCCTGCGCCGGTCCGGCATCCTGTTGGGAAGGACCATAGTCCGCGTCCACAGACGGCGGAAGACTGACCTTGCGTCAGGACCGGGGAACGTCGGTCAGGAAAGGCGCGCCAGGGCTGCCTGCAGGCGTTCGCGGGCCGCCTCGGCCTCGGCCAGGCGCTCGCGGTTCTCCTCCACGACCTCCTCCGGTGCCCGGGCGACGAAGTCGGGGTTGTCGAGCTTCCGGCGGGTCTGATCGGCGGTGGCGGCGAGGCCAGCGATCTCCTTGGCCAGGCGGGCCTTCTCGGCAGCCAGGTCGATGAAGTCGGCCACCGGCAGGGCCAGGGTCGCGCCCTGGACCACGAAGGGAATGGCGCCCGTCGGGGCCGATGCCTCGACCCGGACCTCCGACACCCGCAACATCTGACCGATCACGGGGGCATAGGCCGCCAGTACGGCCGACTGTGCGGCGTCGGCCTCGACCACCAGCAGGGGCGGCCGGGCACCGAGGGGCACGTTGAGTTCCGAACGGACCGACCGGCCCTCGGCGATGGTGGCGATGACCAGGCCCACCTCGGTGGCGGCAGCCGGATCGGGCGCCAGGGCCGAAAGGTCCGGCCAGCGGGCGGAGATCAGGAGGGGCTCGGTCCGGGCGGCGCCGAGATCGGCGGTCTGGTCCCAGAGCTCCTCGGTCAGGAAGGGCATGACCGGGTGAAGCAGCTTGAAGATCACATCCAGGACCCAGGCGGCCGTGGCCCGGCTCTCGGCCTGGGCGGCCGGATC
>CAIWHQ010000278.1 GCA_903912465.1 uncultured Alphaproteobacteria bacterium
CCAGGACCCTGCCGCCGCCGGGACCCCCCAAGGTCGCGACACCTTCTACTGGGGCGGGGCCTTCGGCACCTGGTTCTGGATCGATCCCACCAACGACATCGTCTTCGTGGGCATGATCCAGAACCTCAATGGCAGCATCCCTGGCGCCGGGAGCCCCCCGGTGCGGGAGTTGAGCATCCGGCGCCTCTACGCGGCCCTCGGGACCTGAGCTGGATGGCGTCCGCAGACCTGCCCCGACGCGGCCTGCTGGCCGCTGGACTTGCCCTCTCCCTGGCCCCGGGAGCCTCCCGCGCCGCGTCCGGGCGGATGGTGGGCTTTCTCTCGGATTTCGACGAGATCGACGACGCCGTGGCCATCTGCCGGGCGGTCATCCTGTCCCTCGCGCCCGACGCCCGCCTCCTCGACATCAGCCACCGGGTCCCGCCCTACGACGTCGCCACCGGTGCCCGGCTACTGGCCGGGTCCGCCCCCTGGCTGGCGCCGGACGCCGTCATCATGGTGGTGGTCGACCCCGGGGTGGGGTCCCGGCGCCGGGCCATCGTCGCCCGCACCCGGCGCGGCCAGAGCCTGGTCCTGCCGGACAACGGGCTGATTACACTTCTGGACGCCACGGACCCGGTCGTCGCAGCCCGGGAGATCACCGCGGAGCCCTGGATGATCGGCGCGCGGCGGTCCTCGACCTTCCATGGCCGGGACATCTTCGCCCCGGTCGCCGGGCGTCTCGCCCGAGGCGACGACTGGACCGGGGTGGGTCCCGGGATCGATCCGAAGTCCCTCGTGAGGCTGGACCTTTCGCCGCCCCGGGTCGGCCCTGAGGGGGTGCGCACCCACGCCATCGGGACCGACGGTCCGTATGGAAACCTGATCCTTGACCTCCCCGCCGAGGCCTTCGCCGGCCTGGGCTGGAGACTCGGCGACATGGTCCCCCTGACCGTGGCCGGCCGGCCTGAGCCCGCGCCCTATGTGCGCACCTTCAGCGACGTGCCCGAGGGTGCGGTCCTCCTCTATCCCGACTCCCGGGGCCGCATGAGCCTGGCCCTGAACCTCGGGAACTACGCCGCGACCCGGGGGGTCGGCCCCGGGGTCGAGGTCTTCATCCCCCGCCGTCCTTGATTCCTGAACTCTGGGGGCAAGGGCTGACGTCGCGTGATCTTGCGGCGGCGGCGATACTGGACAATGTGCTCTCCGAACGCACACCGGCCCCGAGTGGCCTGACAGGGAGAGTCCCATGAAAGTCGCCGCCATCCGCGCCCCGGGCGGGCTGGACAAGCTGGTCATCGAGGAGAGGGCCCAGCCCGTCGCCGGCCCTGGCGAGCTTCTGGTGCGGGTCCGTGCCAGTTCGCTCAACTTCCATGATTTCGCGGTGGTGGCGGGCATGATCCCGTCCGCCGACGGCCGAATCCCCATGTCGGACGGTGCCGGCGAGGTGGTCGCCGTGGGCGAAGGGGTGACGGGCTACGCCCCGGGCGACCGGGTCCTGTCGGCCTTCTTCCCCAACTGGCAGACCGGCGGTCCGGTCCTGGAGCGCCTGCTGGGCGTGCCTGGAGACCATGCCGACGGCTTTGCGGCGGAGTACGTCGCCATGCCGGTCCGGGCCTTCACGCGAATGCCGGCCGGCTGGTCCTTCGCCGAGGCCGCAACCCTGCCCTGCGCCGCCCTTACCGCCTGGCGTGCCCTGATGGTCGAGGCACGGATCAAGCCTGGCGACGTGGTCCTGACCCAGGGCACGGGCGGGGTCTCCATCTTCGCCCTGCAACTGGCCAAGGCGGCGGGCGCCACCGTCATCTCGACCTCGTCCTCGGACGAGAAGCTCGAAAAGCTGAAGGCCCTGGGGGCGGACCATCTGGTGAACTATCGCCAGACCCCGGAATGGGGCGCCGCTGCGGCCGGCCTGACCGGCGGACGGGGCGTCGATGTCGTGGTCGAGATCGGCGGGGCGGGCACCCTGGGCCAGTCCGTCACGGCCACCCGGATCGGCGGGCACATCTCGCTGATCGGCGTGCTGGCGGGCTTCGCAGGTGAGGTGCCCACGGCCGTGATCATGTCCAAGAACGTCGCCGTAAAGGGCGTTACCGTGGGCTCCCGCCAGGAGCAGGAGGAGATGATCCGGGCCCTGGAGGTCTCGACCATCCGCCCGGTGATCGATTCCACCTTCCCGCTGGACGGTATTGCCGCCGCCTTCGCCCACCAGATCTCGCAGAAGCACTTCGGCAAGATCTGCCTCGAGATCTGAAGCGCCTTCCCGGTCGCCGCCTCGGCCGCTCCGATGGACCTCAGGCCGCCGATACCAGGGCGCACTCTGAGGTCTGGCCAGGCCGGTCAGGGTGAGTCGTTCCCCTGACCCCCAAGGGTTGCGCCACCGGCCTCAGACCTGTCCGGATCGGGTCTCCCGGGAGCGCAGCCGCCAACGATGGGAATCGGATCCAAACCGGCGCTCGAAGGGAGAGGCGAGGTCCGAGGCCCCCATTTCGAAAGCCCTGACCATCCGGGTTTCGAGATCGCGGCTGGCGGGCAGGCCCGTGCGGCTGGCGATGTAGGACAGGATGAGGGATCGGTGGCATTCCCCGCCAGCCGCCCTCAGGCCTTCGCCAATCCAGTCGCGCAGGGTCTCGACCGGCGGCAGGTCCGTCAGGGTTGCGTGTCCTTGATGCCGCTGGGGCCCCACGATCGCCTCCGCAAAGAGAGAGAAAGCCTGATGGCGCACCTCTGTGACAGAAGCCCAGATGGAATCACGACACACAGATGAAACTGGATGTCCGGCTCAACCACAGGGGTGCATCGCCCGCTACCCTGGGGCAGGGTGGTGGCAAGGCACGGATGCGGAGGCGCCCATGGGACGGTTCGAAGGCAGGGTGGCGGTCATTACGGGCGGGGCCTCGGGCATTGGCGCCGCCGCCG
>CAIWHQ010000279.1 GCA_903912465.1 uncultured Alphaproteobacteria bacterium
CTCTATGACGGCCTGATGAGATACGCCAAGGCCGACCATGTGGACCACTGGATGGGTACGGTCCGCTGGAGCCCCCAGTTGACCCAGACTCAGGGTTCCGGCGCGGACACGGTGATCGGCCTCCTGGACTTCACCGTCCTGAACGGCTCCATCGTGAAGAACAATGTCGTCAGCTACGGCGGTGCCTCCAAGTTCACCAACGGCCACGGCGCAGCCGTTGCCGGCCTGATGGTTGGGGCCCACGACGGGACCGGCGTGATGGGGATCTCCCCGCGCTCCCGGGTCATCGCCTTCAATCCCTTCGACGAGACGGGGACGGCCGGCTGGGAAGACATCGCCACCGGCGTCAAGATGCTGACCGCCAACCGGGCCAGCATCGTCAACATGTCCCTGGGCATCCCGGGAACCACCCTCGACCAGGGCTGGAATGGCGTCTTCAGCCGCACCGACGTATCGGCAACGGCGAAGAACAGTCTCTTTGTCGTGGCGGCCGGTAACCAGGGCGTGAGCCAGACCCAGAACATCGCCTGGAACTTCAAGACCAATCCGGAGATCCTGATCGTCGGTTCGGTGACCCTGGACGGCAAGATCTCGAACTTCTCGAACCGACCTGGAACCGCCTGCCTCCTTTCGGATGGCAAGTGCTTGGCCGGCGCCCGGCTGATGGACCGCTTTCTGGTCGCCCCGGGTGAACTCATCCTCGTGGAAGACGATGCGGGCGGGGTTAAGCGCGCCACCGGGACTTCCTTGGCAGCGCCCCTGGTCTCGGGCGCGGCGGCCCTCATCCAGGACCGCTGGCCCTGGTTTGCGGCCAAGCCGGCCGAAACCGCCTATATCCTGCTCGAATCCGCCCGGGACCTGGGCGCGCGAGGTGTAGACGCGGTCTACGGTGCTGGCCTGCTGGACATCACGGCGGCCCAGTCGCCGCTCGATTTCGGTACCCTGGTCTGGTACAAGGCCGGCAACAACGGAAAGCTGAGTGAATATTCGGTCAAGCAGGTCCTCAGCGACTTTGACTCTGAAGGCAAGAAGGGCATCAGCTCCGTAGGGCTCTACTACTACGCCTTCGAGAAGGTCGGGACAGTGGAGCGGGACTTCGGCATACCCCTCTCTTCGCGCCTGATCGGGCAAACCTTCACCACGAAGTCGGGATCGTCGGAGTACTTCCAGGGCTACATCCTCAGCCGACTGAGCGGCTGGGCCAAGTCCCAGAACCGGGATTTCGCCGAGGGCGGCTCCGGCCTGGGCTTCGGACCGGGCGAGACCCTGGTGGCCAATCCCTGGGGTGCGGACATGACCCTGAGCCTTGCCCCGCGCGAGGTTCGGCCGGGCTTCGAGGCCCGCGGCATGGAAATGCAGTCCCGCCTTCACCTCTCCACCGACACGGCTACCGCCGATTTCGGGTTCGGGGATGGTGCACGCTACCTGGCGGCCTTCTCCGATCGAGCCTCCGCCGCCGACTTCAACCCGACCCTCGGCGGGGTGAGCCCCATGCTGGGCCTCGCCTCCGGCGGCGCCTACATGGGCTATGAAGGTCGCCTGACCGACAGGCTCAGCCTGACCACGGGCGCCACAGAGCGTACCGACCGCCGCGACGACACCTCAGGATCTTCGATCCTCCGGGACGGAAGTGCGGCAGAGACCTATTCGGCCCGTGCCGGCGCGGTCGGCATGAACTATCGGGTCTCAGATGCCATCTCGGTCAGCGCCGGATATGTCCGTCTGAAGGAAGACGCGGCGGTTCTTGGCGTTCAGTCCCTCGAGGCGGCGGACTTCGGTGATGGCGCAGTCAGCGACTCGGTCAATGTCGGCCTACAGGCCGACCTCGGGGCTGGCTTTCAGCTGAACCTCTCCGGCTCGGTCGGCGAAACCCGGACCGCCGGTGCCGCCGCCCTCCAGACCGAGGCGGGCGGACTGAAGACCTCCGCCTGGCAGGCCACCCTGTCGGCCCAGGACCTCTTCACCAGCGGCGACAGTGCCCGCCTGTCCCTCTCCCAGCCCCTCTTCATCGAGAAGGGCCAGATGAGCTTCAGCGGCGTGGAGGTCGTGAACCGGATGACCGGGGAAAAGGGTATCGTGTCCCGGCCCTTCGACGTGGC
>CAIWHQ010000280.1 GCA_903912465.1 uncultured Alphaproteobacteria bacterium
CCATCTTCTTGAGGTCGCTCGTCACCGCCTTGAGGGAGGCCTCGGGCTTGGAGAAGGAGCAGCGGTAACCAACGACCGGCGCGCGGGCGCAGTCCACCACCTGGGTGGTCTCTGTCTTGGCCGTGAAGATGCCGACGGCACCGTCCGGACGGTTTGCGCAGGCCATCTCCACGACATCCTTGCCGGGCGGCGAGGGGAAGGGCGCATACTTGGAGACTTGGCAGTCGAAGCCGGCCTTCTTGGAAAGGTTCGAATAGAGGCCGGCCTGGGCGGTCTGGGCTTCCTTGGCGTCCGTCAGGGTACAGCCGCCGAGCAGGGCCATGGCCTTTTCGCAGGACGTCGTCTGGGAGACCTGGCCCTTATCGACCTTGTAGATGTAGCCCTTGCCGTCCTGGCAGGAGGCTTCGTAGTAGCTTGATCCTCCCTGGGACATGCCGATGTAACGACGATCCTTCACCGCGCAGCCGTTGTTGGCGGCCGCAGCGTAGCGGTCGACAACGGCCAGACGGTAGGCGGCGTCACGCAGGGTGCACTTGATGTTGCCGTCGGTCGCGTCGAAGGTCAGGCAGTCGTTGGCGACCGCGGAGCCATCGGGATTGGCCGGCGCATCAACCTGCAGGACAAAACCGGAGCCGCCCTGGCAGGAGACTTCAAGGAAGGTGTTCTTGGCGGTCTGGCCGATGCCCCGGGCAGCGTCCGGAGTGCAGGACACGCCCGCCTTTGTCAGGAGGGGCGCAAGGTCAGCCATCGGATTGGCGTTGCCGGGCAGTTTGCAGGGCAGGGACGGCGGCTTGCCGTCCGGCTGGGTGGAATTGGCCTCGACGCAGCTGAAGGCGGTGGGCTTGACGCCGGCGGGAGCCTGAAGGACGAAGCCGACGCCGCGGTCGCAGTCGATCTCGTAGAAGTTGGTGGCGGCCTTGGTCTTGGGATCCACCATCTTGCCGACGAAGCGCGCGTCGGTGACCTGGCAGGCGATGCCGGCTGCCTGGGCGACGGCGGGGGCCTCGGCCATTCCCTGGGTGCGCGCTGCCGCCAGGGCGGCTTCTTCCTTCTTGGAGGCCGAGACGGCAACAGCCGTTCCCAGCACGAGGGCCAGGCCCGCCGTGGCCAGGCCGAGTACGAGGCGTTTCATGGTGAGGTTCCCTCCGGGTATATCTGTTCCTCTGGCTCTTAATCCCTTGGTGGCGCCGACGGCAAGTCGCCTTGGAGCCGATTGAGGGGCTCCGGCGAACTGTGAACGTTTCTGGACACCTTCCCAGGGATTTGGATTTGATCCGGGTGCCCGGACGGCCGACAATGCCCAGGTAAGGAGTCCCTGCATGCGCGATGGTTTCGAAGATCCGGTCCTTGAGGCTCACAAGGCCAAACTCAGCTATCCCTTCCCGGGGGGGCCAGACCAGGGAGAGGCGGTGGACGTCGCCCCCGGGGTGAAGTGGCTGCGCATGCCCCTGGGCGGCTCTCTGGCCTGGATCAATGTCTGGGCGATCCGCGAGGCGGGTGGCTGGGCGATCGTCGACACGGGCCTGGGCGGACAGGCGACCCGGGAGTCCTGGCGCAAGGCCCTGGCGGGACCCCTCGAAGGCTTGCCCGTCACACGCGTCTTCGTCACCCACATGCACCCCGACCACATCGGCATGTCCGGATGGATGACCCGCAAGTTCGGCTGTCGCCTCTGGATCACCCGCCTGGAGTTCCTGATGTGCCGGTCCCTTTCGGCCGACACCGGCCGCGAGGCGCCTGAGGACGCCCTGGTCTTCTATCGCGCCGCGGGCTGGGATGAGGAGGCGCTGGAGGACTACCGCGCCCGGTTCGGAGGCTTCGGCAAGAGCCTTCACGCCCTGCCCGACAGCTTCCAACGCCTGTCCGACGGCGACGTCATCCCGATCGGCGACCATGACTGGAAGGTGGTGGTGGGCTCGGGCCACTCACCGGAGCACGCCTGTCTCTGGTGCCCAGACCTGAAGGTGATGATCAGCGGTGACCAGGTCCTGCCGAAGATCACCTCGAACGTCTCGGTCTTCCCGACGGAACCTGCGGGCGATCCCCTGACCGACTGGCTCACCTCGCTGGCGCGGATCCGTGGGATCATCCCGGACGACGTCCTGGTCCTGCCGGCCCACAACGAGCCCTTCCATGGCCTGCACGCCCGGATCGATCACCTGATCGGCGGCCACGAGCGCAGCCTCATCCGGCTGCACAAGCTGCTGGAAGAGCCCAAGCGGGCCATCGACACCTTCCACATCCTCTTCCGGCGCACGATCGACCGCTGGACCCTGGGCATGGCCACCGGCGAGAGCCTGGCCCACCTCAACTGCCTTCTGGCCCGGGGCCAGGCCGTCCGCACCCAGGACGAGGCCGGGGTGGACTGGTACCGTGCCGTCTGAGGCAGTGCAGGTCCGACCAGCGGGACTGGACGATCTGGCGACCATTCACCGGTTCATCCTGGACCTGGCTGACTATGAGCGACTGGCGCATGAGGTGGACGCAACCCGCGAGGGCCTGGCCCAGGACCTCTTCGGGCCTTCGCCACGGGTCTTCTGCGACATCGCAGAGATCGACGGCGCACCGGTCGGCTTCGCCCTGTGGTTCTACAACTACTCGACCTTCCGGGGTCGCCACGGGATCTGGCTCGAGGACCTCTTCGTCCGGCCGGAACATCGCGGCGTGGGGGCAGGCCTGGCCCTGCTGAGGACCCTGGCGCAGCGCTGCCGGGACGAGGGCCTGGCCCGGCTGGAATGGTCGGTGCTGGACTGGAACACGCCCGCCATCGGCTTCTACGACCGCCTCGGGGCCCTGGCGATGGACGACTGGACGACCCGCCGCCTGACCGACGATGCGCTGAAGGCCCTCGCGCAATGAGCGATCCGCCGGTCACAGTGATCCGGGCATCCTCCGGGGAAGAGGCCGACATCCGCCGGCGCGTCCGTGAGGTGGACCCCGCCAGTCTCGGTCCTGACCGGGTCATCGCCGTCCCCGGCCATGCGGCCTCCCTGGCCCGGATGCTGGCTGATCCCCGGGTCTCGGACCCGATCTATGACCTTCCCCGGCCGATCACCGAGGACAGTGTCCAGGCCTGGATCGAGGCGACGGCGGACCAGCAGGCGAGGGGCGAGGCGATTCTCATCCTGTCCCTGGACGAGGACGGCGAGGTCGCCGGTTATTCCCGCTTCACCGTCTGGCCGGACCGGTCGTCCGCCGAGATCGCTGGGGCAACCCGTGCCGACCGCCAGAACCGCGGGCAGGGGACCACGGGTGCGGCCCGGTCCTTCGGCTGGATGTTCGAGGTGCTGGGCGTGCGCCTGATCGGCCTGACGGCGGCCCTGGACAATGTGCGCTCGGCCCGGGTGATCGAGGCTGCCGGCTTCCGCCCTATGGGCGAGCGCGACAGCCGTCGCCCTGACGGGACCCTCCGGCGCTCGCTCTATTGGGAGATGACCGTCGAGGAATGGCGGAGCGCCCATCCCGGTGCGGGGACGGACGCACCTTCGTGAGCCAGCAGCCAGGCCTTTCGGTCAAGGCCGCCGGCATAACCGGTCAGGGTGCCTGACCGGCCGATCACGCGATGGCAGGGGATGATGAGCCCCACCGGGTTCATCGCGTTCGCCAGACCCACCGCGCGGCTGGCGCCGGGGGCGCCGATCCGTCGGGCGAGGTCCTGGTAGGCGCAGGTCGTTCCGGCAGGAACCTCGCAGAGGGCTTCCCAGACACGCTCCTGGAATTCGGTTCCCGCGGTGGCGCAGTCGAGCCGGGCCAGGGCGCCCGGTTCGCCCTCAAAGTATCCCTCCAGGGCCTCCGACACCCGGGAGGGCGCTGCACCGGCCCTGAGGAAGAGTCCGGGATACAGGCGCTCCATCCGGCGGCGGATCCGCGGGAGTCCGGAGCCGAAGTCGAGGCCCCGGACAATCCCACCCTCGTCGAGGATCACCTCGATTCGGCCGAGGGGCGAGGAAAGGTCCGAGACTGTCAGCCGAAGGGGCGCAGGGGCGTTGATCTTCATTCCGGGTGTCCTTTTCGGTAGGATGCGGCGTCGGCGTCCTTCGCCCAGAGATGGGCCGCGGCGTAGGCCCGCCAGGGACGCCAGGCTTCGGCTCGCGCCAGCAGGTCTTCCGCCGTTGGCCGTCGGCCGTCCTGGTCCGCCAACGCCCTCAACAGCGCAAGGTCGGTGTGGGGAAAGGCGTCGGGCTCCCGCATTGCACGCATGGCGATGTACTGGGCCGTCCAGGCACCAACCCCTGGAAGGGCCGAGAGTCGCTGGACGGCGCTCTCGAGGTCCTGGCCGGGGCTGAACAGGTGGGGGTCCTCCAAGGCCAGTCGGGCGATGGCTGCCAGGGCCCGGCCCCGGGACCTGGGCATGGGCAGGGTCTCCGGATCCAGGGTGGCGAGGCTCGCAGGTTCCGGGAAGAGGCGCTCGAGGCCAAACCGCCGGGCCGCTTCGCCGTCCAGCGGTGCCCCGTAGGTCGTCGCGAGCCGGCCCGCCAGGCCCCTGGCCGCTGTGACCGACACCTGCTGGCCCAGGATGGCCCGGACTGCCATCTCGAAACCATTCCAGGCGCCTGGAGCCCTCAAGCCCGGACGGCGCATCGTCAAGGGGCCAAGGTCTGGGTCGGCGCCAAAATGCGCAAGCACGACTCCAGGGTCCATGGCGAGGTCGAAGACCCGGCGAATCTGGGCCAGAACCCGGGGAAGGACCCGCAGGTCCGGGAACCAAAGGCTGGTAGAAAGGCTGTTCCCCCGCCCTGGCTCGACCCTCACGACGCCGGCGACGCCGTTGATGGCCAGCCCGCGGACATAGGCCTCGCCCTCAATCCGCTCTACGCCCTCCACCAGGCGATGGGAGAAGAAGTCCAGCATGCGGGGCCAGTCATAGGGAGGTCGATAGGCCAGCCTCAGGGTGACGCCGCCCGCGAAACCGGTCTCAAGGCTCGGGCCCTTGCGCAGGCTGCCGGGGGTGCGCCCGCAGACGGCGCGGAAGCACTCGTTGAAACGACGCACGCTGCCGAAGCCCGCGGCGAGGGCGACTTCAGCCATGGGAAGACGGGTCTCGAGGATCAGGCGACGCGCCATCAGCAGGCGGCGGGTCTGGGCGACGGCGACAGGGGAGGCGCCGAGATGATCCTGGAACAGGCGTCTCAGGTGCCGTTCGCCGACCCCCAGGCGGTTCGCCAGATCCTGAATGTCGCCAGAGTCCAGGGCCCCGAGGTCAATCAGGTCCAGGGCCCTTGAGACCGTGTTGGCCGTACCCTTCCAAGCGCCCAGCTCCGGTGCGGTCTCGGGTCGGCACCGGAGGCAGGGACGGAAGCCGGCATGCTGCGCCGCCGCTGCGGAGGCGAAGAAGCGCACATTTTCCGGGCGTGGGGTCCGCGCAGGACAGATCGGCCGGCAATAGACCCCGGTCGTGATCACCGCCCCGAACAGGCGTCCGTCAAGGCGCTCATCCCGGGTGGAAAAGGCTCGGAAACAGGCTGTCGGATCCAAGTCCATGACCCAGAATGGATCCACTCGCGCTCAATGTCTGGCGGTTTTCGGACGCCGATTCCAGATAGGTGCCCCGGCCAGGTCAGGACCTGGCCGGGGACGCCGAACTCAGGACGCCGGCTTGGCGGCCGCGGGCTGCTGGGCGTTGTTGCTGCCAGGCATGGGGCCACGGTTCAGGTCGAAGAACTTCGGCGCCATCTTCGGCACGGCCTCGTCCAGGATGGTCTGGACGGTCCAGCCCTCTTCCTTGGTCACCGTCTCGACCGGACGGGGCTGGGAGTAGAGGATGATGCTCTCGCCCGAGGCGCCGAAGATCTGGCCCGACACGTGGGCGGCGGCTGGAGCCACCATGGCGACGGAGAAGCGGGCCGGCTGGTCGGCGCGGATCTTCTCGGCCATCACCGCCCGGCGGGCGGCGGCGGCCTCGTCCTTGACTGGCACGGACTGGGTCATGCGGGTCCAGGCTACGGGCGCCAGGCAGTTGGAGCGTACGTTGTTGCGGGCCCCTTCCATCGCGATGATCCGCGACAGGCCGGCGATGCCCATCTTGGCTGCGCCATAGTTGGCCTGGCCGACATTGCCGAACAGGCCCGAGGTTGAGGTGAAGAACATGTAGGCGCCATCGTTCTGCTCGCGGAACAGCTCGATCGTGGCCCGGGCGACGTTGAACGAGCCGCGCATGTGCACGTCGATGACCCGGTCCCAGTCGTCCTCGCTCATCTTGTGGAACATGACGTCACGCAGGATGCCGGCCGGATTGATCACCGCGTGCAGGCCTCCGAAGCTGTCCCGGGCCTGCTCAACCATGCCCTGCACGGCCTTGTAGCTGGTCACGCTCTCGGAGTTGGAGACCGCCTCGCCGCCGGCGGCGCGGATTTCCCGGGCCACCGCCGCGGCGGGACCCGCGTCGCCCTCGTCGCCGCCCTTAAGGCCGCCGCCAAGGTCGTTGACGACCACCTTGGCGCCCTCCTGGGCCGCGATCAGCGCGCAATCGCGTCCGATGCCGTTACCGCCTCCGGTGACCAGAACAACTTTTCCGTCAAGTGCGCCCATTGAAATAACTCCCGATGAAAATGATCCCGCCAGTTATTCGAGGCGGTCGGCCTTGCGCAAGTCAGGAAACAGCCGGGCCCAGAGGGCGGTGGCCATGACGGCACCGACCCCGCCGGCGACCGCCGCCCCGACGGGACCGAGGAAGCGGGCGACCACCCCGCTTTCGAACTCGCCGAGTTCGTTGGATGCGCCGATGAAGAGGCCTGAAACGGCGGCGACACGGCCGCGCATGGCGTCCGGCGTGACGATCTGGACCAGGGTCTGGCGGACATAGACGCTGAGCATGTCCGCGCCTCCCAGTACCGCCAGGGCCAGGACTGAGAGGGGCAGGGAGGTCGAAAGACCAAAGACGATGGTGGCCAGGCCAAAGACCGCCACGCCGGCGAACATGACCGGACCGGCGCGCCTGCGAATGGGATGCCGGGCGAGGATAACCGCCACCAGGGTGGCCCCGATGGCCGGCCCGGCCCTGAGCAGACCGAAGCCCTCCGGCCCGACGTGCAGGACGTCCCGGGCGAACACCGGCAGGAGGGCTGTGGCCCCGCCCAGGAGCACAGCCACCAGGTCAAGGGAGATGGCCCCGAAGACGATCCTGTTGCTCCAGACATAGCCCAGGCCCTCCTTGATCAGGGCGAGGCGTGAACCGGGATTGACCTCGGGCCGGGTGTTTCCGCGCAGGCCCGACACGCAGGCCAGGGCGAAGAGGTAGAGGCCCGCGGCGGCGGCGTAGGAGAGGCCCGGGGAAATGGCGACGAGTATGCCCCCTATGGCCGGCCCCAGGATCGAGGCGCTCTGCCAGGCGAGGGAGTTCAGGGCGATGGCGCGGGGCAGGAGGCTGCGGGGGACCAGCATGGGGCCGAGGGCCGTGCTGGCTGGACCCATGAAGGCCCGGCTGGCCCCGAAGGCGACGGCGACGCCCAGGAGCAGGGGGAGTGTCGCGAAGCCGAAACTGGCGGCGGCGACAAGGACCAGGGCGGTCAGGATTTCGCCCACATAGCAAAGCTGCAGGATGGTCTTGCGATCATGCCGGTCCGCAGTCTCACCTGCCGGCAGGGCGAGCAGGAGCATCGGGATGAAGGCCGCAAGGCCGATCATGCCCACGAAAAAGGCCGACCGGGCGACGTCCATGGTTTCCCGCGCCACCGCGTAGACCTGCCAGCCGAGGGCGACGCTTTGGATCTGCACGCCCAGGGTCGAGGCGACCCGGGACAGCCAAAACCTCATGTAGTCCGGCCGCCCCATCAGGGCGCGGAGAGACATGTCGTCTTCTGCGGGAGACTCGCTCATGGTCGATGCACCTTGGCCTGAAGCCCGACGCACGGCAACGTACCGACCCGCAGACACCCGGAGAGGTCCATGCCCGGTTGGGTCATCGCCGTCCTGACCGAACCCGCCGGCGAGCGCCGGAGGCTATTCTTCGCCGTGGGGTTCGCCGACCAGGGACAGGCGGAGTGGAAGGCGGTTGACGCCGCGGGGATCGAGGCCCCGGTAGCCTCCGGGCCTCGGTCAGGCATCGAACCGGTGCAGGCCCTGTCCCCCTTGACCGACTCCGCCATGCGCCGGAAGGGCCTGCTGCCGGGCGAGATCCGCCCCCTGGGCGAGGCCTGGCCCCGAAACTGGCTCTGAACCTTCGATTGACGCGAGGGGCGGCGGGTCCTAAACGCCCGGCCCTCGCGCCGGGGACCGGCGCCGGGGGGAACGTCTTGCTCCAGGCCG
>CAIWHQ010000281.1 GCA_903912465.1 uncultured Alphaproteobacteria bacterium
CGTCGGCCTGGGCGGCACAACCCGGCCCGGTTCCAGTACCGAGCGGGCCCTGGCCGCCGCCCTCGGCGCCGCCGAGGCCCTCGGCGCCCGCACCCGCCTTGTGGGCGGGGACTTCCTGTCCGAACTGCCGATCTATGATCCGCGCCCGGGGGGCCCAACTCCAAGACAGGCCGAAATGGCGGAGATCATCCGGAGCGCAGATGGCCTGATCATCGCGACGCCCGGCTACCACGGCTCGCTCTCCGGGGTGATGAAAAACGCCCTGGATACCCTGGAGCTTCTCCGCGACGACGCGCGTCCCTATTTCTCCGCCCGGGCAGTCGGTGTGATCGTCACCGCAGCCGGCTCGCAGGCGGGGGGTACGACCCTCACCGCCGTCCGTTCCATCATCCACGCCATGCGTGGCTGGCCGACCCCCTTCGGCGCCGCCATGAGCGTGAATTCCGACTCCTTTGGCCCCGACGGCCGCCCCCTGGAGCCCCGCGACGCCTGGCAGCTCGACACCGTTGCTGCCCAGGTGGTCCAGTTTGCAAGGATGAGGTTCACGTCATGAAGCGCCCCTATCTCGTCACCGACGCCCCGGCCTCAGCGGGCGATTCCGCGATTTCCCCGATCGAGGACATCATAGAGGACGCCCGCAATGGCCGCCCCTACATCCTGGTCGACGCCGAGGACCGCGAAAACGAGGGCGATGTCATCATCCCGGCCCAGTTCGCCACGCCCGACCAGATCAACTTCATGGCCAAGCATGCCCGCGGCCTGATCTGCCTGTCGATCACCGGGGAAAGGTCGCGCCATCTGCGCCTGCCCCCCATGTCGGCGGACAACCAGTCGGGTCATGGCACGGCCTTCACAGTCTCCGTCGAGGCCCGCGAGGGCGTGACCACGGGTATCTCGGCGCATGACCGGGCCCACACCATCGCGGTGGCGGTCGACCCCACCAAGGGTGCCGGCGACATTGTCTCGCCGGGCCATGTCTTCCCCCTCGTCGCCCGGGACGGCGGCGTCCTGGTCCGGGCTGGCCATACCGAGGCTGCCGTCGACATCTCGCGCCTGGCGGGCCTGAACCCGGCGGGCGTGATCTGCGAGATCATGAAGGACGACGGGTCCATGGCCCGCCTGCCCGACCTGATCGTCTTCGCCCAGACCCACGGGCTGAAGATTGGCACCATCGCCGACCTCATCGCCTATCGCCGGCGCACCGAGCGCCAGGTGGAGCGGGTGCTTGAGACCCCCATCGACAGCGCCTTCGGTGGCCGGTTCCGGATGGTAATCTACCGGAACATCCTGGACCGAACCGAGCACCTGGTGCTGACCCGGGGACGGATCGAACCTGACCGCCCGACCCTGGTCCGCATGCACCGCCTTGACCTGGCAGCCGACGTCCTGGGCGCCGGAGGGGCCCGAAACGCCTTCGTCCAGCAGGCCCTGGAGAAGATCGCAGCCGAGGACGGCGCCGGCGTTGCCGTCTTCATCAGCGACACCAACCCGGCCTGGCTCTCCGAGCGCTATGGTGCCGACCCTGAGGTTGACCACGGGGCCAATGTCCTGCGCGACTACGGCGTGGGCGCGCAGATCCTGATCGACCTTGGCGTCCGCGACATGGTTCTGCTGACCAATTCGACCACCGTCCTTCCGGGGTCGGCGGGATACGGCCTGCGCATCCTCGAGCGTCGCCCCCTCGACTGAAGACCGGATTCAGGGGTATACGTCTTCCGGCTTAACGCAGCGCCCGGCCGCAAGGTCGGGCGCCGTCATTTCAGGAGACCGTCATGGCCGACATTCTGATGCCGAAGGCGACCGCTGTCTGGCTGGTCGACAACACGTCGCTGACCTTCGAGCAGATCGCCGATTTCTGCGGGCTCCATCCTCTTGAAGTGAAGGGTATCGCCGACGGCGAGGTTGCCCGGGATATCCGCGGCGCGGATCCGATCGCCAATGGCCAGCTGTCCCGCGAGGAAATTGACGCCGCCCAGCAGGAGCCCAAGCGCCGGATGGTGGCCCTTAAGAGCCGTCATGCCGAACACCTGAAGCCGACCAAGAAGGCCCCGCGCTATACGCCTGTTTCCCGCCGGCAGGATCGACCGGACGCCATCGCCTGGTTCGTGCGCAACCACCCCGAGGTCACCGACCCCCAGATCTCGCGCCTGTTGGGGACCACCAAGGCCACCATCGACCAGGTGCGCAACCGCACCCACTGGAACTCGGCCAACATCAAGCCGGTGGATCCCGTCAGCCTGGGACTGTCGACCCAGCTCGAACTGGATGAAATCGTCCGCAAGGCTGCGGAGAAGCGCATCCGTGACAATGCCCGCAAGGGGATTGTCGAGCCGGAGGGGCCGACCCTGGAGTCCGCTGCCGAAACCGGAGCCGAGCCCTGGCCCCGGGCGGACGACGAGGCCTGATCCTGCCGTCAGGCGGCGGATCGAGTCCCCGCCCTCAGGCGTTCGAGCTCTTCCTTGAGGCGCAGCTTTCGCCGCTTGATCTCGCGGATATCTTCATCCTGTGAGCTGGGGTGGGCGAGGGCGTCCCGGAGCTGGGTTTCCAGGGACAGGTGCCGGCGGCTGAGTTCGCGGATGCGGCCGTCTATGGACATGACTTAGGGTTTCCTTCCATTCGACTGAAGCGAGTGAACACCCGCTGGCGCAGGCTGTCAGATCACATAAGATTGCTTTTGGGCCCTTCGCAGTTCCGGGATCGCCACATGCACATCTTGTCGTCGGACCTGCCCGGTCTGCGGGCGCCGTCACCCAGACGGGGTGGGCAAGGATGAGGGCAGGCCTTCCGGAAGAGGCGGACGAGCCCGCGATCCGCAGGCGGCTGGCCGAGCTTCAGCTGGATCACAACGACCTGGAGGTCGCGATCCAGGCGATCGGCGAGGCCCCCATGCCGGACATGCTCGTGATCGGCAGGCTCAAACGAAAAAAGCTGGCCCTCAAGGACGAGATCCAGCGGATCAAGGACCGGCTGACCCCAGACATAATCGCCTGAGGACATCATCGCCTGAGGACATCAGAGGCAGAGGACAGCAGGGCCTGAAAGTCGGCCCGGTCCCGGTTTCCTTCTAGCCGCGGCGTTCCCGGCGACGGGCGTACATGGCCGCATCCGCACGGGCGACCACTTCCTCGGGCTCCAGGTCCGGGGTGATCTCGCTCACGCCAAAGGACACGTGGATGGGCGCCGACCATTCGCCGAACCGGATGGGTGCCGACTCCAGGAACCGGGCCAGGCTTCGGGCGCGGGCCTCGGCGCCGGCAAGGGTCACCTGGCCGAAGACGACCGCGAACTCGTCGCCGCCAATCCGTGCCACGAGGTCCGGCCCGGACAGCTGGCTGCGGAGACGGTCGGCGACCGCGCGGAGCGCCTCGTCCCCCGCCGCATGGCCGAACCGGTCATTGACGCTCTTGAAGTCGTCGAGGTCGATATAGACCAACGCCGCCGGCGATCCGTAGCGATGGCTGAAGGTCCGGATCCGTTCGAGCTCCCGCATCAGGGCCCGGCGGTTGAGGGCCGGCGTCAGGGGGTCCTGGTCGGCCAGAATCTCTGCCTGGTTAAGGCGGGCCTTCAGCCGCGACACCTCCTGGCGCAGGTCGTCGACCTCGGTCAGGAGGGTTCGAATGGCCCCCTGAACGGCAGGGGTCAGGTCGGCTTCGGAAAGGCCCAGAAAGGCGGTCTCGTCCGGCCGGGTCGGACCGCGTCCGACGACCTTGGCACCTGCCTGCATGAGGGCGCGTTTCCGGATGTCCGAAAATGGCTGGTTTCTTGCGCCTGTGACCTTGAGAACCATGCAGGGGCCCCGCGAATCTCCCGTGACATTAACATTGTATGCACGGTGTGTTGACCCTAGGAGGGCGGGGCCTATTCTGGCTTGCCTCGCCGACAGGGGTCCATGTCATGAGCGGTTCCACCGCACCCGTCGCCATCATCATGGGCAGCCGGTCAGATTGGCCGACCCTCAAGGGGGCCGCCGACATGCTCGACGCCCTGGAAGTCGGCTGGGAGGCGCGCGTGGTGTCCGCCCACAGGACTCCCCTGCGCATGGTCGCCTTCGCCCAAGGTGCCCGCGACTCCGGCGTCCGGGTGATCATCGCCGGGGCGGGGGGCGCGGCCCACCTGCCAGGCATGACGGCCGCCCTCACCGACCTGCCCGTGCTCGGCGTCCCCATAGAGTCCAAGGCCCTGAAGGGCATGGACAGCCTCCTGTCCATCGTCCAGATGCCGGCGGGTGTTCCGGTGGGAACCCTGGCCATCGGCGAGCCCGGCGCCCGCAATGCGGGCCTGCTCGCCGCCCAGATCCTCGCGCTATCCGATCCTGCGCTTGCGGCACGGCTGTCGGACTGGCGATCCGCCCTGACCGCCTCGGTGGCCGAGACTGTGGCCGACGACTGACCGCCGCATGACGCCGCTTGCTCCCGGATCGACGATCGGAATCCTCGGCGGCGGCCAACTCGGACGTATGCTGGCCCTGGCCGCGGCGCGCCTTGGCTTCGACGTCGCCATCCTGGACCCCGAGCCGGATTGCCCGGCCTCCCGCGTCTGCGTCCGGCACCTCTGCGCTGCCTACGACGATCCCGAGGCCCTTGCGCTCCTGGCCCGGATGAGCGGGGTCGTGACCCTGGAGTTCGAGAACGTTCCCGCCGGCGCGCTCGCCATCCTGATCGGGCTCGGCGTTCCGGTTGCGCCCGGTGCGCGTGCGCTGGCCGTGGCGCAGGACCGGGTGGAGGAAAAGTCCTTCCTCAACGCCGCCGGCGCACCGACCGTCGCCTTTGCGGCGGCAGATTCGCCCGAAGCGGCGGCCCAGGCCGCGGCGCACCTGGGCGGCCGGGTGCTCATCAAGACCCGGCGCGATGGATACGACGGCAAGGGGCAGGCCTGGGCGAATTCGCCCGAGGCGGCGGCCGAGGTCTTCCTGTCGCTTGGCGGCCGCCCGGTGATCGTCGAGGCCCCGGCGCCCTTCCGTAGAGAACTGTCCGTGATCGCGGCCCGCGGCTGGGGCGGAGAGTCGGCGGCCTATCCCCTGGCCGAAAACGTCCACCGGAACGGCATCCTCCACCTGTCCTCCGCGCCTGCGGTCCTGGCACCAGCTCAGGCGACCGAGGCGGGCCTGATCGCGGACCGGATCCTCTCAGGCCTCGACTATGTCGGTGTGATCGGGATCGAGCTGTTCGAACTCGAGGACGCCTCTCTCCTGGTTAACGAGATCGCCCCTCGGGTGCACAACAGCGGGCACTGGACCCAGGACGGCGCTGCAACCGACCAGTTCGAGCAGCACATCCGGGCCGTTGCCGGCTGGCCCCTGGGGCCAGTCGAGGCGCTGGCCCGCGTGGAGATGGAAAACCTGCTGGGCGAGGGCGTGCAGGACTGGCCGGCAATCGCTGGTGAACCCAACGCCCGTCTGCACCTCTACGGCAAGCGCGAGGCCCGGGAGGGCCGAAAGATGGGCCACGTGAACCGGGTGTTCCCGCTCTAGATCCTGCACCGATAAGTGGGAACCGGTTTTCGGATCGAAACAGGCTGAAGTGCCTCAGCCCTCGGGCGGGATCGCCTGCAGGGCTTCCTCAAGTTCAGAGAAGGACGGCTGGGTCAGGCTGGGCACGCTGCCGCGGCCGATCTCGACCGAGATCTGGGCCGCGTTGCCATGCAGGTGGGCGACGAGCACGGACTGAATGATGCGATAGAAGGACGATTCTTCCTCGATGATGGAGGTCAGCCGGACCGCGAAGGGACCCACGAGCCCGTAGGCCAGGAAAACCCCGAGGAAGGTGCCGACCAGGGCGCTGCCGATCATGGCGCCTAGCACAGCCGGCGGTTCAGTGATCGAGCCCATGGTCTTGATGACCCCGAGCACGGCGGCCACGATCCCCAGGGCGGGAAGGCCGTCGGCCATGGTCTGGAGGGCATGGGCCGGTCCGAGCGCCTCGTGATGGTGCTTCTCGAGTTGCTTCTCCATGGCGTCCTCGACCTGATGGGGGTCCTCGAGGTTCATGGTCATCATACGAAGGGTGTCGCAGATGAAATCGACTGCGAAGTGATCCTTCACGATCTTGGGGAAGCGGCCGAACAGGGTCGACTCGTGCGGATTTTCGATGTGGCTCTCGAGGGCGATGACCCCCTTGGCCTTCATGGTCTTGGTCAGAAGGAACAGGAGGGAGAGCAGGTCCTTGTAGTCGCCAGCCTTCCACTTGGGTCCAGCGAAGATCTTGGCCAAGCCGCCGCCTACGCCCTTGATGACATCCAGGGAGCTGCCGATCAGGAGCGCGGCGATGGCGGCGCCCAGGATGGTGCCCATCTCGTGGGGCGCGGCGGCAATGACCACGTCGAGCTTGCCGCCCGAGATCACATAGACCCCGAACACGCAGACGAAGAGCAGGACAATGCCGATGATCTGGAACATGCGAGCGGCGCCTGTAGTGAACCCTCCTTCATAGTGGACCGGAATGCTTAACGTCCGGTGATCATGATCAGGGGTGGCGCGGCGGCTGTGGCGGACCTATCACCCGACCATGTCCACCGCGCCCACACCTGCGGCTGGAGGTCCCAGCGGCCTGCCGCGGTCCTCCTTCGCGATCATCTTTGCCGTCTCCATGGTCACGGCCATGGGAAACACCGGGATGATCTCCGTGCTTCCCGCGATCGGCCGGTCGATCGGGATGCCAGACCCGATGGTCGCCGCGGTCTTTTCACTCTCCGCCCTGCTCTGGGCTTTTTCTTCGCCCTTCTGGGCGCGGATGTCTGATCGCTACGGACGCAAGCCCCTGATGATGGTGGGGCTCGCGGGGTTCATGGTCTCCATGGCCCTCTGCGCGGCGGTGGTGGCCGCGGGTCTGCACCAGCTGGCGGCGCCGGTCGTGATCTTCATCCTCTTCCTGCTGGCCCGGGCCCTCTTCGGCTTGTTCGGCGCGGCATCGAACCCCGCCACCCAGGCCTATGTCGCCGAGTACACGCCCGAGGCGCAGCGTACCCAGTCCATCTCCGGCCTTGCGGGGGCCTTCAGCCTGGGAACTGTGATCGGTCCCTTCATCGCGCCACTCTTCATCCTGCCCCTGCTCGGCCTTGCGGGGCCGATGGCCTGCTTTGCCGTCATTGCCGGCGTCATGCTCGTAATCGTCTGGCGTCGGCTGCCAGAGAGCGTCTATTGGCCCCTGACGTCGCCGGGAAAATCCCCTCAGACGGAGCCTGGAGTGCGTGGCCGGCCGATGTGGCTGGACCCCCGGCTGACACCCTTCCTGATCTACGGATTCATCGTCGCGGTCAGCCAGACGGCCCAGGGCCAGACCCTGGGCTTCCTGATCATCGACAAGCTCGGGGTCTCACCGACCGTCGCCCAGGGCTTCATCGCCATCGCCATGATGTTCGGCGCCATGGCGGGACTTCTTGCCCAATGGGGCCTCATCCCGCGGTTTGCGATGACGCCGCGCCAGCTTCTGCGCTGGGGGGTCGCCGTTGCAGCTGTGGGTAACCTGATCGTCGCCGCCGCGCCGGACTACTGGGGCGTGGTGGCCGGCTACGCCATCTCAAGCCTGGGGTTCGGCCTCGCCCGCCCGGGCTTTACGGTGGGGGCCTCCCTGGCGGTTCGCCTCGAGGAGCAGGCGCGCGCCGCCGGCGCGATTGCGGCGGTCAATGGGATCAACGTGGTCCTCGCGCCCGCCTTCGTCCTTCTCTACCAGCACATCCAGGCCGCGCCCTTCATCCTGAACGCCGTGCTTATGGTCGCCATGTTGATCTACGCCTATCGGAACCCCCAGCTGAGGTCCGCCAACCCGCGGCCCGCCCGGGTCGACGGGCCCGACGAGGCCCTGGTCTAGCTGGCGCTGCGGAGCCTGGCGATCATGTCCGGGGACAGGTAGCCGTCGGCCACAAGGCCCTGGGACTTCTGCCAGGCGCGCAGGGCCTGGCGCGACTTCAGCCCCACCACCCCGTCGATCTCTCCCACGTCATATCCCAGAGACTTGAGGGCGGTCTGGGCGGCGGTCCGGTCCGAAAGGGACAGGGGGGTCTCCTCCGGCCAGGGCCGGACCAGCCCCGGACGGCCGGCGATCCGGTCTGCCAGCAGGCCCACCGCCGTGGCGTAGGTCACGGCATTATTGTAGCGGCGGATCACGAAATGGTTGGCCAGCAGCAGGAACAGGGGCCCGCCCGCCCCTGTGGGCGCGATCAGGCTGGCCTCAAGGGTTCCGTCCGGCCAGCCGCCGCCGCCAGACCTGGACACGCCCAGGTCCGTCCACTGGGACAGGGGGCAGGTCAGGACCTCGCAAACTGAATAGTCAAACCCCTTGGGTGCAGTGGCCTCGATCGCCCAGGGCTCCTGGCGCCGCCAGCCCGCCTGGGAGAGCAGGTTTGCCGAAGACGCGAGGGCGTCGATCGCAGATCCCCAGACGTCCCTGCGGCCGTCGCCGTCCCCATCCACCGCCAGCCGCAGGAAGCTGGAGGGGATGAACTGGGTCTGCCCCATGGCGCCGGCCCAGGATCCGACCAGCTGGGCGCGCGAAACCTCCCCGGAGGCCAGCATCCTCAATGCCGAGAGCAGCTGTTCTTCGGCAAAGGCGCGCCGGCGGCCCTCCGCGGCGAGGGTCGCCATGGAGCGGATGACGTCCTGGTCGCCCATGACCGCCCCGTAACCGGACTCCATGCCCCATATGGCCCCGAGGATTTCCCGGGGCACGCCCCGCTCGGATTCGATCCGGGACAGGGCACCGGCATCGAGGCCAGCCAGACGGCGGCGACCGATTGCAGCCTGATCCTCCGAGGCCGCCCGCCGTACGTAATGGCTGAAGGGCCTTGAGAACTCCGGCTGGTTGCGGTCGGACCCGCGGACCCTGGGATCCGGCGTCAGTCCGGAGAGTTCCCGATCCACCAGGTCAGCAGGCAGGCCTGAGCTGACCGCCGTCTTCCTGAAGCCATCGAGCCAGGCCCGGAAGGCGGCGTCGACAGACTCGGTCGTGGCGGCGACGGGGTCCGATCCCTGCGCGGGGGTCGCGAGCGCGGCCGCGGCGGTGGCGAGAAAGGTGCGACGTTTCATGCCAAAAGGATTAAGCCGCTCCGGCGGCGGGGGCAATTGACTCGGCGCGGCCCGTTCCGTATACGCGCCGCTCACTTGGTCGCCCGGGCTCCTGTCCCGCACCCAGAGAAGTCGAAGGTCATGAAGGTCAGAAGCTCGCTCAAGTCGCTCAAGACGCGCCACCGCGACTGCAAGCTCGTGCGCCGCAAGGGCGTGGTCTACGTCATCAACAAGACCAACCCGCGCTTCAAGGCGAAGCAGGGCTGACACGCCTGTACCGCCCCCTCGGGGCGGAGGGTTTTCCACAGATCATCTGTACTCACCGCCCCCCAAGGGCGGCTGAACGCGCGACTCTGCGCGCCGGCGCGGTTAGCTTCGCGGCCCCAACCCCGACACAATCCTGCAGGAGCCTGACCCCATGTCCGGTGAAGACGCCCACTCCGATGTTCTGAACCAGGATGCCCAGGGACGGTTGCGGACCATCATCGAGCGGGTCGAGCGCCTCGAGCAGGAAAAGTCCGAGGTCATGGAGCAGATCAAGGAAATCTTCGCCGAGGCCAAGGGTGCCGGCTTTGACACCAAGATCCTCCGCAAGGTCGTCCGGATCCGCAAGCAGGATCGCGCCAAGCGCCAGGAGGAGGAGGCCATCCTCGACCTCTACCTCGCTGCGATCGGCGAGATTTGAAGTCCCGTCCGCCCGATCCCAAGGAAGCGGCGCGCCGTTCGGCGCTGAATGCGCTCAGGCGGGCGCGGCGGAAGGCGGAACGCGCCGGGGTCGATCTCTCGGAATGGGAGGGCGAGTTCCTCGGTTCGGTGGAGACCCGGATCCGTACCTACGGGCGGGCCTTCGGCGACCCTGAGAAGGGCGCGCCCGGACAGGCTCTGTCGGCGCTCCAGCAGAGAAAGCTCAAGGAAATCGCTGCCAAGGCGGCGGGCGGGGAGACTGGCGGAAAGCCGGGTCGCTTCGCCCGGGGTGGGCCAGGGCGGAGGCGCCGTCCGGGTCCGTCGGCAGGCGACGAGGCCTAGACCCTGTTCCGAGGAGGGGCCTGGTTTTCGGAACAGACTTCGGGCTCGAAGCCGGGGGGTCAGGCCTCGGTGAGACCTGCAAGGTCGCCAAGGCCATTCTCCCTGACCTTCCGGTAGAGGGTCGATCTTCCGATCCCGAGCCGCCGCGCAACCTCGCTCATGTGTCCTTCGTAACGCTCGATTGCCAGACGGATCAGATCGCCTTCGATCGCCTCGAGCGACCGGATGTGGCCATCCTTGTCGAGAATTCGCACGGGACCCTCGCCCTGCCCGGCGGCTGTGGCGACAAGAGAGGCGTCAGCGCTCTCCCACGCGGGCTGCGGCGCTTCGCTAACACCGGCGGGTGAAGGCGGAGACAGGCCCGAGATGGCCGGAAAGTCGTAGGGTTGGAGTGCCGGGCCGTCCGCCAGGACAATGGCCCTGTAGACCGCGTTTTCCAGTTGCCGGATGTTCCCCGGCCAGTCGTGGTTGACCAACAGGCCCAGGGTCTCCGGCGTGAGGCGGGTGACGGGCCGGCCCTCCTCCAGGCTGAAGCGCCGGATGAAGGAGTCCACCAGCTCGGGAATGTCCTCCCGGCGCTCACGCAGGGGCGGCGCCTCGATGGGGAAGACATTCAGCCGGTAGAACAGATCCTCACGGAAGGCGCCCTCGGCGACGGCCCGGGTGAGGTCGCGGTTGGTTGCCGAGATGATCCGGACATCCACCTTGACCGACCTGCGGGCGCCGACCGGATCCACCTCACCCTCCTGCAGGACGCGCAGGAGCTTGACCTGCATGTCCAGGGGAAGCTCGCTGACCTCGTCGAGAAGCAGGGTTCCGCCGTTCGCTTCCTGGAACTTCCCGGCATGGCGGTCCGTGGCACCCGTAAAGCTGCCCTTCTCGTGGCCGAACAGGATGGATTCGACGAGCGCCTCGGGGATGGCCCCGCAGTTCACGGCGACGAAGGGCCGGCCGGCGCGGTCCGACGATCCGTGCACCGCCCGGGCGACCACTTCCTTGCCAACACCGCTTTCCCCGGAGATCAGCACGGGGATCGAGGATCGCGCCGCCCGCTCGCCCATCCTGCGGACATGGACCATGGCGGCGGATGTGCCCACCAGATCACTGAAGGTTGTCCTGCCTTCTGCCCGCTTGCGCAGCTGGGCGACCTCTGAGCGCAGCGCCCCGATGGACAGGGCGTTGTGGATCGAGATGGTGATGCGCTCCGGTGAGGCCGGCTTGACGAAGAAGTCCGTGGCCCCGGCCTGCATGGCCTGGACCACGGTGTCTATACCGCCGGAAGCCGTCAGCACGATGACCGGCTGCTGGTGGGCGCGCGATCGAAGCTCGGAAAGGGTCTCCAGGCCTGAACGCCCGGGCATGACGAGATCCAGCAGGATCAGGTCGCAGGGAGAACCCGACGCAAGTCGCGCCAGCAGGGCGTCCCCACCGCCCAGAAGCGCCGCGGTGAAGCCCTCCCGCTCGAGGACGGCCTGGATCAGGCGCCTCTGGGTCGGATCATCATCCACCACGACAATCGTCTTACTCATCTACGGCATGTCCCCGGCGCGCGGCCCACGATCCAGACCGCCATCCTCCGGCACTGTGGCGGCGTCAGGTAAAGGCGGGGTTTCCGGTCCGTGAGCAAGAGGTTAATGGCCTCGACAAATGACGCAACGTCATGGCTTGCCGTCCCGGTCCGCTTGCGCATACTCCCTCCCGGTCCAATGAGACCGATCCGGGAGGGAACGATGACGCTTAAGCGCCTTGTGGGAGTATTCGCCTTGACGGTCCTGTTGGCCGCCTGCGGACAGGCTGGCAGCAAGGGCGGTCGGGTGGACGGGCAGCGCCTGGCCTCGGCCACCGGCAACGGCGAGTGGCTCGCCGTCGGCCGGACCTACGATGAGCAGCGCTACAGCCCCCTCGACAAGATCAACATCTCGAACGTCAAGGACCTGGGGCTCTCCTGGTACTACGAGTTCGACACCGACCGCGGCCAGGAGGCCACGCCGGTCATGGTCGACGGTGTGCTCTACACCACCACGGCCTGGTCGAAGGTCTATGCCTTTGATGCGCGCACCGGCGCGCTGAAGTGGTCCTTTGATCCCAAGGTCGACGGCTCAAAGGGCTTTGACGCCTGCTGCGATGTGGTGAACCGCGGCGTCGCGGTCTGGAAGGGCAAGGTCTATTTCGGCACCCTTGACGGGCGCCTCATCGCCCTGAACGCCGACACTGGCAAGCCGGACTGGTCGGTCCAGACCACTGACAATTCCAAGCCCTACACCATCACCGGCGCGCCCCGGATCGTGAAGGACAAGGTTCTGATCGGGAACGGCGGCGCTGAGTACGGCGTGCGCGGCTATGTCTCCGCCTATGACGCGGCCACCGGCAAGATGGCCTGGCGTTTCTACACGGCCCCGAATCCCGACGGTAAGCCGGACGGCGCGGCCTCGGACAAGATCATGGCTGAAAAGGCCTCCGGCACCTGGTTCGGCGAGACCTGGAAGAAGACTGGCGGCGGCGCGACCATCTGGGACTCCATGGCCTATGACCCGGCCCTGGACGTCGTCTACCTCGGCGTTGGCAATGGCACGCCCTGGAACCACCAGAAGCGTTCGGACGGCAAGGGCGACAACCTGTTCGTCTCTTCCATCCTCGCCCTGAAGCCGGATACCGGCGAGTACGTCTGGCACTACCAGACCACGCCTGGCGAGAGCTGGGACTACACCGCCACCCAGCACATCATGCTGGCGGACCTGACCATTGGCGGCCAGCCGCGCAAGGTGCTGATGCAGGCTCCGAAGAACGGCTTCTTCTACGTGATCGACCGGGCCACCGGGCAACTGATCTCAGCCAACGCCTACGCCCCGGTCACCTGGGCCAAGGGGGTCGACCTGAAGACCGGCCGGCCCATTGAGGTCGAGGGTGCACGCTACGAGAACGCCCCGGCCATGGCCCTGCCGGGCCCTCTTGGCGCCCACAACTGGCATCCGATGGCCTTCAACCCGAAGGAAGGGTTGGTCTACATCCCGGCGCATACGGCGCCCTTCGCCTACACCAACGTGAAGGACTTCAAGTACAAGGCCGGCGCCTGGAACGTCGGCACCGACATCCTGGCCAACGCCCTGCCGGACGATGCCGCCCAGATCAAGGCCATCAAGGCCATGTACAAGGGCCAGCTGATCGCCTGGGATCCAGTGGCGGGCAAGGCGCGCTGGACCGTCGAGCATCCCTTCTTCTGGAACGGCGGCATCCTGTCGACGGCGGGCGGCCTGGTCTTCCAGGGCGCGGGCGAAGGGGACTTCGTGGCCTACGAGGCGGCTACCGGCAAGAAGCTCTGGAGCCTGGACACCGGCAACGGCATCGTCGCAGCGCCCTCCACCTATGAGCTGGACGGCCAGCAGTACGTGGCCCTGATGGTGGGCTACGGCGGCGCGGGTCCGACCTCGGCGTCGATCATGCTGAAGGATCGTCCCCGGCTCGCTGGCCGGCTGATGGTCTTCAAGCTGGGCGGCAAGGCGACGGCCAAGCCCTACGTCATCCCCGAGATCCCGGCCCTCGACCTGACCCAGGTCGCGGCGGGCCAGGGCGATGCAAAGAACGGCTTCGCGCTCTACCACGAGAACTGCCAGGTCTGTCATGGACCCAGCGTCTCCGGGACCTACCTGCCGGACCTGCGCAAGTCGCAGATGCTGCTCAGCGCCGAGAGCTTCAAGTCGGTCATGCTGGACGGGACCCTCGCCAGCCGCGGCATGGCAAGCTTCTCGCGGTTCCTGAACGCCAAGGAGGTGGAGGATCTGCGCGCCTACATCCTCACCGAGTCCAAGAAGTCCCAGACCCGCACGGCGACCGGGACCGCGGCTTCGCCGAAGGGCTGAGCCTCGCTCGGTAACCGAATGGGGCGGTCGCCGGTCCGGCGGCCGCCCTTTTCCTTTCCAAGCGGGGGAATCCGACCTAGGTTCGACCTGTCCTCGGGGAGCCGCGCGCAGGCGGCTGAGAGGCGGGCGAGCCCGCGACCCGCAGAACCTGATCCGGGTCATGCCGGCGAAGGGAATGGCGCCTCGAAAACGCTCGCCCGAGCCGACTGCCCTGCTGAATGCGGAGCGCGTCCATGAACGTCCAGAACCCCATCCGTCCCGGTGTCGCCACCGGAGCCATCCCCGGGTCCCGCAAGGTGCACCAGGTCGGCAGCCTCTGGCCCGACATCCGGGTGCCTTTCCGGGAGGTCGCCGTCCATCCCTCCGCCAATGAGCCGCCGGTCACCCTCTACGATCCGTCCGGCCCCTACACCGACCCCGCCGTCGAGATCGACATCAACCGGGGGCTTCCCCGCACGCGCGAGCCCTGGGTGGTCTCCCGGGGGGACGTGGAGATCGTCACCAATCCCCGGCAGGTCCGTCCCGAGGACAATGGCGGGGCCTCCGGTGCCCATCTCGCCCCCGCCTTCGACACGCCCCGCCGGGTCTATCGCGCCCGCTCCGGCGCGACGGTGACCCAGCTGGACTATGCCCGCCGGGGGATCATCACGCCCGAGATGGAGTACGTGGCGATCCGCGAGAACTTGCGTCGCCAGGCCTCGGATCCCACCCTGCGCGACGGCGAGGACTTCGGTGCCGCCATCCCCGACTTCGTGACCCCCGAATTCGTTCGTGACGAAGTGGCCAGGGGGCGGGCGATCATTCCGGCCAACATCAACCACACCGAGCTGGAGCCGATGGCCATCGGCCGCAACTTCCTGGTCAAGGTGAACGCCAACATCGGCAACTCCGCCGTCCTCTCCACGGTCGCCGACGAGGTGGACAAGATGGTCTGGGCGATCCGCTGGGGTGCCGACACGGTGATGGACCTGTCCACCGGCCGCAACATCCACAACATCCGCGACTGGATCGTCCGCAACAGCCCGGTCCCGATCGGCACAGTGCCCATCTACCAGGCCCTCGAGAAGGTCGGTGGTGTGGCCGAGGACCTCAACTGGGACGTCTTCCGCGACACCCTCATCGAGCAGGCCGAGCAGGGCGTGGACTACTTCAC
>CAIWHQ010000282.1 GCA_903912465.1 uncultured Alphaproteobacteria bacterium
CAACCGGACAGTCGGCGCCGGAATGATCCACTTCGCGCTCCGGAGAAGCCAGAACGTCCACTGGCAGGCCCTGGACGTGGATCGCGCAGCCCGGGCCACCCTGAAGGGACACCGGGGCCGGGTGATCTGGTTCACGGGACTTTCCGGGTCAGGAAAATCCACTATCGCCAATATGGTGGAGAAGAAACTTCACGCGATGGGGCGGCATACCTACCTCCTGGACGGCGACAATGTGCGGCACGGCCTCAACCGCGACCTGGGCTTCACCGACGAGGACCGGGTGGAGAACATCCGGCGCATCGCCGAGGTGGCCAAGCTCATGGCGGACGCCGGCCTGATCGTCCTGGTGTCCTTCATCTCGCCCTTCCGGGCCGAACGGGCGCTGGCGCGCAGCCTCATGCCCGAGGGTGACTTCGTCGAGGTCTTCGTCGACACCCCACTGGCGGTCGCCGAGGCACGTGACGTGAAGGGGCTCTACGCCAAGGCACGGGCCGGCGAACTCAAGAACTTCACGGGGATCGACAGTCCCTACGAGGCGCCCGAGACCCCTGAGATCCGCATCGACACGACCGCGCTGTCGCCGGAGGCCGCGGCCGAGCATGTTACGGCCTGGATGGAAGGCGAACTGGACTACACCATCTGAGTCCGCCGCCGTGGCCGGTTCCTTGCCCCGTGGCCCCCCGGAGGGTAATCGGTCTGCATGAGCGAAATTCAGGTGACCCAGCTCGGGCAGGTGACGCCCGGCTTTGACAGCCCCGAGGCCGCCGTCCTCGAGCGCGTTCCCAACCCCCAGAAGGGGCAGACCTATCTTGCCCGGTTCACAGCGCCCGAGTTCACCTCCCTTTGCCCGGTGACTGGCCAGCCAGACTTTGCAACCTTGATGGTCGACTACGCCCCTGGCGACTGGCTCATCGAGTCCAAGTCGTTCAAGCTTTTCCTCGCATCCTTCCGGAATCACGGAGCTTTCCATGAGGACTGCACCCTGATGATCGGCCGTCGGCTGGTCGAGGTGGCCCAGCCTGTCTGGTTGCGGATCGGCGGCTACTGGTATCCGCGCGGCGGCATCCCCATCGACGTCTTCTGGCAGACCGGAGCCCCGCCCGAGGGCCTCTGGCTGCCGGACCAGGGCGTCGCGCCCTACCGTGGCCGAGGCTGAGTCCGGGTTTCAGGGGGTCCAGTGGCGGACCAAACCCTCAACCTCCGGTCGTTCCCGCTCCCGGGGCGGGTCGCCCGGCTCGCCGATCAGGATGAAGCCTGACACCTTCTCCTCGCCGGACAGGCCCAGGCGGGCGCAGGCCTCGGCGTCGTAGGCGTACCAGTCGGTGATCCAGTTGGCACCGTAGCCCATGGCGGTGGCGGCGTAGAGCAGTGTGGTGCAGACAGCACCTGCCGAAAGGACCTGCTCCCAATGGGGAATCTCCCCTGGCCTGGGGCTGGACACCACGGCGATGCAGAGCGGTGGGGTGCGCAGCTTGCCCAGCTTGCCGACGGCCCGCGTGTCTCCCCGGGACTTCGCAAGGGCCTCCAGCCAATCCGCAAAGGCGGCCTTGTCGTCACCGGCGAGTACCAGGAACCGCCAGGGTGCGAGCTTCCCGTGGTCCGGTACCCGGGCGGCGAGGCGGATGAGGCTCGCGATCTCTTCCGCCCCCGGCCCTCTGCCCCCCAGGGTCAGGGCCGAGGCCGAACGCCGGCGCGCCAGGAAGTCGAGGACCTCCGGGGCTGGCACCTGGATCACCGGTTCGCCGAAGACAGGGGCGGTCGGAAGCGGGCTTTGCGGGGCGCCGGTCATGTCATGCCTCTGTAAACCTAGGGCTTCACATAGACGGCGAGCGCAGCGGTGCAAGCAGGGGATTCGCGCAGACGCCGCCCTGTGTTAGATTGTGACCGTCAGCGGGGGAGTAACCGGATGGCTAAGAAACTCGAGGTGATCGATCCGCGCGCCGCGCCGCCCGTCTGGGCCGCCCTGCGGAACGAGGCCGAGCATACCGCGCGGACCGAACCCGCCCTGGCTTCGCTGGTCAACGCCGTCATCCTCAGCCACGACAATCTGGGCGACGCCCTGTCCTATCAGCTGGCCCATAAGCTGGGTGACCAGGAGCTGAGGGCCATGAGTCTGCGCGAGCTGGCGATCGAGGCCTACCGGGCCTCTCCGAACCTGGTGGAGACCGCCGAGGCGGACCTTAAGGCAGTCTTCGAGCGGGATCCGGCCTGCAAGGGCTACGTCCAGCCCTTCCTCTTCTTCAAGGGGTTCCAGGCCCTCCAGACCCAGCGTATCGCCCACTGGCTGTGGGGGCAGGGCCGCGAGACCATGGCCTTCTACCTGCAGAGCCGGATGAGCGAGATCTTCCAGGTCGATATCCACCCGGCCACCCAGATCGGGTCCGGAGTCTTCATTGACCACGGCACCGGCATCGTCATCGGCGAGACGGCGGTGATCGGGGACGACGTTTCCCTGCTGCAGGGTGTGACCCTGGGCGGCACGGGTGCCGAACGTGGGGACAGGCACCCGAAGATCGGACGCGGCGTCCTGCTGGGTGCCGGTGCCAAGGTGCTTGGGAATATCCAGATCGGCGACTACGCCAAGGTCGCCTCCGGTTCGGTGGTCCTGAAGCCGGTGCCGGCGCATTGCACGGCCGCCGGCGTCCCGGCCCGGCTCGTCAACTGCCCAACCGGGGAAGAGCCCGCGCGAAGCATGGACCACACCCTCGCGGATATGGTCTACGACTACGTCATCTGATCCGGCGGATCGGACGCTGTCCGACGGACCGGACAGCCAGTTGAGTGAACCCACGGAGAGGCTCCATGGAAGACCGCACCCTTCGCAAGATCGAAGGCCACCTCCGGGGGACCTTCGCCAACGCCCGGATTAATGTCGTCCCCCGTCCGCGCCAGAAGGACTCCGCCGAGGTCTATGTCGGCGAGGAGTTCATCGGTGTCGTCTTCGAGGACGAGGACGAGGCCGGGTCCTTCATGTTCGAGATGGCGATCCTCGCCGAAGACCTGCCCTGACCCCACGCTGGGCCGGGGGTCAGAGGACCCCCAGCATTTCGGCAACCAGCGGGTGGCGGACGATGTCGCGGTCGGCCAGGCGGACGACCGAGATATTGCCCACCGCCTCAAGCCGCTCGGCGACTGGTGCCAGGCCCGAGAGCTCTGGCAGCAGGTCGGACTGGGCCGGGTCGCCCGTCACCACCATGGTCGAATGCCATCCCAGGCGGGTCAGCAGCATCTTGAGCTGGACGTAGGTGCAGTTCTGGGCCTCGTCGATCACCACGAAGGCGTTGTTCAGGGTCCGGCCGCGCATGAAGCCCACCGGCGCGATCTCGATCACGCCCTCGGCCATCATGGCACGCACCCGCTTCATGGAGAGCCGGTCCGACAGCGCGTCGTAGAGGGGCCTCAGGTAGGGGGCGAGCTTGTCCTCCATATCGCCGGGCAGGAAGCCGAGGGACTCCCCGGCCTCCACGGCAGGACGCGAAAGGACGATCCGGCCCACCTTGCCCGCCTCAAGGGCTTCGACCGCCTTGGAGATGGCCAGATAGGTCTTGCCCGTTCCGGCTGGCCCCAGAGCGAGGACCAGATTGTAGGCATCAATGGCCTCCATCATGGCGCGCTGGCCCTCTGACAATGGCCTGACAGTCTTTACGTAGCCCTGGTCGCGCTCCTCGTCCCCCTGCCGGGCGACGGGCGACCAGGACCTTTCCACCGGCAGGCGGCGGATCCGGGGGTCGCCGTTAAACTCAGACAGGTCCAGTGCGCCTTCGCGCAGCTGACGCTTCAGGGCTCGCTTGGTCATGAGGGCCTCCGACTGGGCGTGAAAAAGGGGCGTATCCGGATTGGACCGCCCCTGGGGAAATCGCTCTGAAGACACGGATGCCGCGTCGAATGGCGCCCTGTTGGGCCGCCGTCCCCGTCTCCGGTCGGCGGCCGTGGCCGCCCTGGACGCTGCATGGTCATCAAGTCTCCCGCATCCGGGATGAAGGCGTCTACCGGGGCTTCGCAGCCCCGATTCGCCTAGCTAGGATGTTATCGGTCACATTGAAGAAGCGTGAATGACGCTTTCACCGAAGGGTCACGGGAGACACCATGCCTGTCTATTCACTGGGCGATGCGACGCCGGAACTGCCCTCGGATGATGAGTACTGGATCGCGCCGACGGCGGCGGTCATGGGGCGGGTGATCCTGCGCCGGAACGCCTCGGTCTGGTGGGGTGCCACCTTGCGCGGCGACAACGACCCGATCGAGATCGGCGAGAACTCGAATGTCCAGGACGGCTCGGTCCTGCATACCGACACCGGCTCGCCCCTGACCCTCGGCGCCAACGTCACCGTAGGCCACATGGTGATGCTCCACGGCTGCACCATCGGCGACAATTCGCTGGTGGGCATAGGCTCCATCATCCTCAATGGGGCCCGGATCGGTCGGAATTGCCTGATTGGCGCCAACAGCCTGATCACCGAGGGCAAGGAGATCCCCGACAACTCCCTGGTGATGGGCGCGCCCGGCAAGGTCGTGAAGGAACTCTCGGAGGCCCAGGCCCGCTCTGTGGCCCTCGGCGCACATCATTATGTCGAGAACTGGAAGCGCTACCGGGCCACCCTGCGACTCAAGGGTTGACCGACCGGGTCCACAGCCTCCTTTCTTGCCGGAACACACAGGAGAGACACCATGGCCTACGAGTTTATTCGCGTGGAGCGTGAAGCGCACGTCACCGTCATCACGCTGAACCGCCCGGACGTCATGAACGCCCTGCACTCGCCGGCGCATTTCGAGATGCATGAGGCGCTGGATGCCTTCGCCGCAGACCCTGACCAGTGGGTCGGCATCATCACGGGCGCCGGAGACCGCGCCTTCTCGGCTGGAAACGACCTGAAGCATCAGGCGACGGGCGGGGAAATGCGCAGCCCGCCTTCGGGCTTTGCCGGCCTGACCTCACGCTTCGACCTCACCAAGCCCCTGATCGCCGCCGTCAACGGCGTGGCGATGGGCGGGGGCTTCGAAATTGCCCTGGCCTGCGACATCATCGTTGCCTCCGAGGCGGCGGTCTTCGCCCTGCCGGAGCCGAGGGTCGGCCTCGCCGCCCTGGCTGGCGGACTGCACCGGCTGCCGCGGGCCATCGGCGTCAAGCGCGCCATGGGCATGATCCTCACCGGTCGACGGGTCTCGGCCGCCGAGGGCGCAGAACTGGGCTTTGTGAACGAGGTGGTCGCGCCCGGCGAACTGATGAACGCGGCGCGGCGCTGGGCGGCCCAGATCGCCGAGCTTTCGCCCATGTCGGTCCGAGCTTCAAAGGAAGCGGTTTTCCGGGGCCTCGACGAGCCCAGCCTCGAGGCCGCCATCAAGGGCCAGAACCGTTATCCGGCGGTGGCGGCACTGTTCTCGTCCGAGGATTTCGTGGAAGGGCCGATGGCCTTCTCGCAGAAGCGGGCGCCAAACTGGAAGGGGCGCTAACGCCCCCCCTTGCGAAGGCCCGTCCGGGCGGTCAGAAGGGCGCAACTGAACACTGTTTAGCTGCAGGGGCCACCCATGGACGCCTACGACTACATCATCATCGGAGCCGGTTCCGCCGGCTGCGTCCTGGCTGCGCGCCTGACCGAGGACCCCTCGGTGCGGGTGCTCCTGCTCGAGGCCGGCGGGAAGGACAATTCCCTGATGATCCGCATGCCGGCCGGCGTCGGCGGCCTAATCGGCGACAAGGGTGACTACAACTGGGGATTCTGGACCGAACCCGAGCCGAACCTCGATGACCGCCCCCTCTGGTGGCCGCGTGGCAAGGGCTGGGGCGGCTCCTCCTCGATCAACGGAATGATCTACATCCGCGGCCATGCCCGGGACTATGACCAGTGGCGGCAGATGGGCCTGGAAGGCTGGGCCTACAGGGACATTCTTCCCTACTTCAAGCGGTCTGAGGGCTTCGAGGGCGGTGCCGACGACTGGCACGGCGGGGAGGGACCCCTGAAGGTGTCCCGGGCCTCTGACCCCAACCCGATCTATGCGGCGGCCATCGAGGCCGGCGGACAGGCCGGCCATCCCCTGACGGGCGACTTCAACGGCTTCCAGCAGGAAGGCTGGGGCCCCTACCAGATGACCGTCCACGACGGCGAGCGCTGGAGCGCCTCGCGGGGCTACCTGCACCCGGTCCTTTCCAGGACGAACCTGACCTGCGTGACGGGTGCCCGGACGACCCGGATCCTCATCGAGGATGGGGTGGCGGTCGGTGTGGAGTACGCCGACGAGAAAACCCGGGTCCGGACCGAGGTGCGGGCCCGCCGGGAAGTCCTGCTCTGCGCCGGCGCGGTGCAGTCCCCCCAGATCCTGCAGCTGTCCGGCATCGGGTCGCCCGAGGCCCTCGCAGCGGCCGGTGTGCCCCTGGTCCATGCCCTGCCGGGGGTAGGCGAGAACCTCCAGGACCACCTGGACGTGACCCTGTCCTGGGCCTGTCCCCAGCCCATCACCATCTATTCCCAGCGCAAGGGACTGAAGACCCTGCTGGTGGGGATCAACTATCTTCTCTTCAAGAAGGGGTTGGGTCGTCGCCAGTTCCTGGAATCCGGCGCCTTCCTGAAGTCACGTCCCGACCTCGACCGGCCGGACCTCCAGGTCCACTGCGTGCTTGCTGTCATGCAGAACCACGGCAAGACCGTCGTCGAGCGTGATGGATTCACCTTCCACGTCTGCCAGCTCCGCCCAGAGAGCCGGGGTCGGGTCGGCCTGCGTTCAGCCGATCCCTTCGACGATCCCGCCATCTTCGCCAACTACCTGTCTGCGGAGGAGGACCGTCGGGCCCTGCGCGAGGGCGTGCGGATGATGCGGGAAGTGGCCAGCCAACCGGCTCTGGACCCCTATCGCTCCGAAGAGCTTTTCCCCGGCGTGGACATCCAGTCTGACGAGGCCGTCGATGCCTGGATCCGGTCCGTCGCGGAGACGATCTATCACCCCGTGGGCACCTGCCGTATGGGCGCAGACGGGGATCCCATGGCGGTGGTGGACGCCCAGCTCAGGGTTCATGGCCTCAAGGGGCTACGGGTCATCGACGCCTCGGTCATGCCAACCCTGGTGGGCGGCAACACCAATGCCCCCACCATCATGATCGCGGAGAAGGCTGCAGACATGATCCGGGGTCGCGAGGCACCAGCCCCGGACGACGCTGCCGTGGCGGCCTGATCAGGGCGCTTTCGCGGCGGCGGTCGTCTCGGGCCTCACCTCCATGCGCCAGATCCGGTCCGGGCGCAGCCACTTGCGCGCGGCTGCCTGGATGTCCGCGGGGGTGAGCCGCTCCAGGGTAGGGACCGAGCTGCGGTAGGCGTCCAGCTGGCGGGGGTCGGCCTGCATGCCCGACAGGGTACCCAGCCAATATCCATTGGTCTCCCGCGACTGCTGTATCCCTTCCAGGATCGGCTTGCGCGCCCGGGTCATTTCGTCGGCGGTCGGGGGCGCGGACGCAAGACCAGCGGCGATGCGTTGGATGTCCTGGGTCACGGCCTCGATCTTGTCGGGCGGAATCTCGACGACCGTGGAGATGTAGCCATATCCGGGCAAGAGCCAGCTGTGGGTGGAGTCCGCACTCGGGGAGTAGGTGGCCCCCTGCTTCTCCCGCAGTTCGTCGGTCAGCCTCAGGTTCAGGATCTCGGCCAGGAGCCGATTGGCCCGGGCGCCTTTTGGATCGGCAAGGAAATCCGTGGTCGGCCAGGCGGCGAACAGCACCGCCTGATCGGCGCGACCCTTGTGGGTCCGCACGACCGCCGGTCCGCCGCCCTGGGGCAGCTGGACCTTCACCGTCTCCGGCGGCGGAGGCGTCGGTCCCGGCCGGACGGGGAGGGCGCCAAAGGTGCGGTCCACCGCAGCCACAGCTTTTTCCACCGTGATGTCGCCGACGATAACCACCTCGATCGGGCCGGAAGCCATAGAGGGTGAGAGGGCAGCCTTCAGGTCCTCGAGTCGGGTCGCCGCCAAATCCTCCCGTCCGGGGAAGGCCCAACGCCGGTCGCCGCTGCGGAGCAGGGCGCCGAGGTCCCGTCCGAGGACGCCTGAGCTGGTGGAGGCCAGCTGGTCATGGACCGTCGCCGACAGGGCGGAATACCGGCCGAAACCCTCGGGCCTCCAGCCCGGATCGGTCAGGTAGGCAGCGAGGACCTGGAGCTGAAGATCGAGGTCCTCGCCCCGGGTCCCGCCCGAGAGTACGTAGGTGTCCTCCAGGATCCCCAGGCTTGCGGAAAAGATGCGGCCGGACAGGGTCCGCTCCAGGTCTTTGGCCGAGAGCTTGCCGAGTCCCCCTTCGATCATGGAACCGCTGGCCCACTCCGGGTTCGGACGCCTGGAGTCCAGACCCAGCCGGCCGTCGCCGAAGTTGACCCGGACCAGTATCCGGTCGGTCTTGAACTTGGTCGGCTTCACGGTAAGGCGCACGCCATTGTTGAAGTGCAGGAAGACAGCGTCGATGTCCGCGACATCACGGCGTTCGGCCACGCCGGAGGGGGCGCCGAAGGTCAGGTAGGGCCAGGCTTCCAGCGCCTGCGACTCCGAGGCTGCGACCTTGGCCTTAAGGGTCTCGGTTGCGAGGGCTGTAACAGCGGCTTCACTCCCGTCTACAGCCTTTGGGCTGGTCATGAAGACGATGGGCCCGGATCCACTGAAGAGGGTGGCGGCGGTCCGGCTTAGGCCTGTAGCACTGAGGGCCTTCGCCTCGCGCTCGAAGAAGTCAAAGGCCTGTTCGGGGCTGGTCACCACGCTTCGCGCCGTGATCGATCCGATGATTGACCCGGCCAGCGCCGAGGGGGACCGCGTTCCCGAGCCGGTGCGATAAGAGGTCAGGACTGATCGGGTTTCGGTGATCGCCCTCTGGACCTCATCCTCCCGGACGCCGAATCTCTCGATCCGCCGCTGCTCCTCGAGGATGGCGGTCAGTGCCTTCCTCCAGTCGCCGCCGCTGGCGAGGGCATAGACCCCGGCTATCCTCTGTATCCGGTAAGATTCGCCGACTGACGCCCCGGCCGAGAGGAAGGGCGGCTGGCCGCCCCGCGCCAGGTCTGAAAGCCGGCGGTTCAAGATGGCCAAGACCAGCGCCCGCTCAAGATTGATCCGCCGGCGGGCGAGGGTATCGGGTGCCAGTTCCGGTTCGGCAATCCAGGTCGCCACCAGTGCGTTGGGCAGTCCAGGATCCACGAAGACCTCCGCCTCCGGGCTGCGGCGCGCCAGCTTCCCGAGGGGCGGGGCAACGCCGGCGGGCCCGACCGCCTTCCAGTCAGAAAAGGTCTCTCGGATCCGGGCCTCGACCTGCTGGGGGTCAAAGTCGCCCACGGCCACGAGGACCGCCAGTTCAGGCCTGTACCAGGCCTGGTAAAAGGCGCGCAGGCGGTCGGCGTCGACGCTCTTCAGGACCTCGACCTCGCCGATCGGGAAACGCTTCGGCGGCAGCTGGCCGGGGAACTGGAATTCGGAACCCGCGCGGGCCGCCCGCATTCCGGGCCCGTCGCCCGACCTTTCCTCTGACAGGACCACGCCGCGCTCCCGGTCCACGGCGGCGGGGCTGAAGGTCAACTCGCCGGCGGTCTCCCGCAACAGCATCAGGCTGGTGTCGAGGGTCTCCCGGTCGGTCTTCGGCAGGTCCAGCTTATAGATCGTCTCCTCGAAGCCAGTGGAGGCGTTGGTATCGGCACCAAAGGCCAGGCCCAGCCGCTCGAGGATCTTGACCATTTCGCCTTCGGGCACGTGGGTCGATCCGTTGAAGGCCATGTGCTCGACGAAGTGTGCCAGGCCCTGCTGGCCGTCCGCCTCGTTGAGGGATCCGGCGGAGATGTGGAGCCGCAGGGCCGCCTGGCCCGGCGGGACGGCCTGCTTGCGGATGGCGTAGCGCATGCCATTGGGAAGGACGCCGAAGATGAAGCTGGGATCTGCGGGTACGTCTGAGACTGCCTGGGGCCAGGCGGGCGCAGGTACCGTGGATGTCCGGGCGGCAGCCGGCCCGATCCAGGCCAGGCACGCGGCGACAAAGAGACTGGCGAGGGCAATGAAGCGGCGCTGCGGAGCGCCGGGGCCTGAAATGGACATGATGCCTCCCGGTCTTGTCGTCGGGCGATCGTGCGCTGACAATAAGGGCGACGGCAAGGCGGGACGCCCGGGTTCCCCAGGAGACTCCATGCGCGAACCTCTGAACTTCCCGCCCGAAACCGGTCCCGTCCGGGAACCTGCCGTTACGGCCCCGCCGGCGGCCCTGTGGCTCGCCGGGCTGCTGGTCGCCGCCTTTCTCCTGCAGACTTTCCTGGCGTCTTCGGGCGTCGTGGAATCGCTCGCCTACACCCCATCCCCCGGCGTGTTTTCCCAGCCCATCACCCTTTTCACCGCGATCTGGCTGCATGGCGGGTGGGGGCACCTGGCGATGAACACCGCCTTCGCCCTGGCTTTCGCCACGCCTCTGGCCCGGTTCTTCGGGCCCCGGCCGCGAGGCTTCGCGGCTCTATTCCTCTACTTCCTGGCCTGTGGCGTCCTGGGGAACCTGGGTTTCGGCCTGCTGCACGCGGGGCAGCCCCTGGGTCTGATCGGGGCGTCTGGTGGCGTTTCCGGACTGGCGGCCGGCGCAGCCCGAATCGTCGGCGGAGAGGGCCGAATCGGCGGCTTCAGATCCCCATTCGTCCTCTCCATGGGAGGCGCCTGGATCGTCAGCAACCTGGTTGTGGCCCTGACCGGCGGTGCCATCACTCCGGGTGGCGCGCAGATCGCCTGGGAGGCTCACCTCGCCGGATTCGCCGCAGGCCTGCTGCTCATCAGGCCTTTCGCAGCGCTCGCGGGCGTCCCGCGGGCCTGAGCGAAGCGAGAATCTCCTTGCCACCAAGGGCTGGCGGGACTAGGAAGAGCGCCCTCAATCGGATTGCTGATCGGATCAGTGGCGTCTTCTGGCGTCAGGTGCGGACGGTTTTTCCCCTGGAGGGCAGTTTCGGAACTTTCTTGGAAGGGGACGAAACTGGCGATTGACAGGGAAGGGGTCGGCCCCTAGATAGCCGCCTCCGCCGACCACCGGCGCTAAACAGTGGGCCCGGAGAAATCCGGTCTCGGTCTTTGACATCGTTGAATTGGAAAGAGAAACGCAGGCGGCGGCGCTCTAGCGATGGTCCTAACCAGACCATCTCGACGACGACGTATCTGCGGTCTCTTGAAGACAATACCATGAACGTTCGCCCTTCGGGACGGACGCACGTGGGAACTCGTCAAGAACTAGTAGAGCAAAGCCAGTTGGTTCCTGCCCGGAACCAACAAGCAATGTAGTCATAGTCAACTCAACCTGAGAGTTTGATCCTGGCTCAGAGCGAACGCTGGCGGCAGGCCTAATACATGCAAGTCGAACGCCCCTTCGGGGGAGTGGCGGACGGGTGAGTAACGCGTGGGAACGTGCCCTTTGGTACGGAACAACTGAGGGAAACTTCAGCTAATACCGTATGTGCCCTTCGGGGGAAAGATTTATCGCCATTGGAGCGGCCCGCGTTGGATTAGCTAGTTGGTGGGGTAAAGGCCCACCAAGGCTACGATCCATAGCTGGTCTGAGAGGATGACCAGCCACACTGGGACTGAGACACGGCCCAGACTCCTACGGGAGGCAGCAGTAGGGAATCTTGGGCAATGGGCGAAAGCCTGACCCAGCCATGCCGCGTGAATGATGAAGGTCTTAGGATTGTAAAATTCTTTCACCGGGGACGATAATGACGGTACCCGGAGAAGAAGCCCCGGCTAACTTCG
>CAIWHQ010000283.1 GCA_903912465.1 uncultured Alphaproteobacteria bacterium
CCTCCAGGCGCACGTCGCCGCCATGCCCCCGGGCGGCGTCCCTGGCGATGGCGAGGCCCAGCCCCACACCCTTGGCGTTCTGGTTGCGGGACTCGTCCAGCCGGTTGAAGGCCCGGAAGGCGTCTTCGCGACGTTCGGGCGCGATGCCGGGTCCGTCATCGTCGACGGTCACCGCCACCCCCCCGTCGGTCAGGCTCACACCGACCTGCACCCGCTCTCCATGGGCCGATGCGTTGGCGATGAGGTTGGCCAGGGCCCGCTTGAGGGCGCTGCGCCGTCCCCGGTAGGGAACGCCGTCGGCAGGAAGCGTAACCTCGATCCGCGATCCGCTCCGCCGGGCGCCCTCAGCCGCCTCCTGGACCAGGGCACCCAGATCCATATCGACAGCCTGCTCGCCACCCTCCCCGCGGGCGAAGGCCAGGTACTCATCGATCATGTGCTCCATCTCTGAAAGATCGCGCTTCATGGCTTCCGTGGCGGGCCCGGGGTCCGTCATGGCGAGTTCGAGGCGCAGGCGCGTCAGCGGCGTCCTCAGGTCGTGGCTGACCGAGGCCAGCAGCGCCGTCCTCTGTTCTATATGCCTCTGGATTCGCGCCTTCATGGCCAGGAAGGCCTTGGCCGCCTGGCGGACCTCCCGCGCCCCGTAGGGCTTGAAGGCCGGAGCGTCGCGGCCCCTGCCGAAGTCTTCCGCCGCCTGGGCGAGGCGCTCGATCGCCCGGACCTGGTTGCGGATGAAGACCAGCGAGACTCCGGTCAGGATCAGGGTCGCCGCCGCCATCCATCCCAGGAAGATGCCGCCCTGGGTTGCTGTTGCCCGTTCCCGGGGCGCCAGGACGCGAAGCACGCCACCATGGGTCTGGACCCGGATGTCCACATAGGCGGGGTAACGGGTGGTGTCGAACCAGAAGGGGGCGTCGATCCGGGCAGCCAGCGCCTGCCGCAGGGAAGAATCCACGGTGGCGAAGGCGTTCCGCCTGCGGGTCTCTGGCAGCGGCCTGTCTGGAAGGTAGGCGATGGAGAGGCTCATGGATCGTTCCGCCCGTCCCGCCGTGCGGGCGAGGCCGGCGGGGGAGGGATCATCCTCGTAGCTCTCCAGGGCCCAGGCGACATCGCCCGCCAAGCCCTCGGAGAGCCGCATGGTCACGGTCCGCCAGTGGGCATCGAAGAACACCCAGGCCACCGCAAGCTGCATGAGGGCGACCGGCAGGACGATGATCAGGAAGGTTCGCCCATAGAGGGTGGCGGGCAGGCTGCGCTTGATCAGCCGCCTCCAGGCCTCCGGAGCGGGAAAGGATCGGGCCATCTCAGTCCGGTGCCAAGAGATAGCCAATCCCGCGCACGGTCTGCAGGTAGCGGGGCGACCGCGGGTCGAGCTCGATCTTCCGGCGCAGGCGCGTGACCTGGATGTCGACGGCCCGGCCGGCCGGGTCGACGTCGGCGTGGATCAGGTCCTGGCGTTCGACAGGTTCGTGCGGGGTCTGGGCCAGGCGGCGCAGCAGGCTGACCTCGGCCTCCGTCAGGCGCACAGGGCGGCCCTCGCGGGTCAGTTCGCCCCGCGTCGGGTCGAAGCTACAGGGCCCCAGACTGAGGTCGCTGCCAACGCCGGACGGCGCCTCGGCGATGCGCCGCAGGATGGCCTCGATCCGCAGCACCAGCTCCTCGGGCTCGAAGGGTTTGGCCAGGTAGTCGTCGGCACCCCTCTTCAGGCCCTCGATGCGGTCGCTGGGATCCCCGCGGGCGGTCAGCATCAGGACCGGAAGGCGACCTGCCGGACCCGGGCGGCTCCGTATCCAGGCGGCCAGCGACAGGCCGTCCTCGCCAGGCATCATCACGTCGAGGATGGCGAGGTCGAAGTCCAGGGCCTCGAGCAAGCGGCGGGCCGCTTCCCCCCCCGGCGCCGCCGACACCCGGAAACCGGCGCGGGTCAGGAAGGCCTTCAGGAGTTCGCGGATCCGGTCATCGTCGTCCACGACCAGGAGATGTCGGACCCGCCCGGTGGCGGCGTCTTTCACCATAGCCACCCCCCGCGCCTTGGCTGGTTATGCCATTGACGGCGCGTCCATGCGGGGCTGTAAGGAACGGCCTGCGAGAGGAGATACGTTCCCAATGTCACTTGTTCCCTTCGACGACCGCGATGGATGGATCTGGCTGGACGGCCAGTTTACGCCCTGGCGCGAGGCGAAGGTGCACGTACTGACCCACGGCCTCCATTATGCGTCCGCCGTGTTCGAGGGCGAGCGCATGTACGGTGGGGAAATCTTCAAGCTGCGCGAGCACACGGAACGCCTGTTCAAGTCGGCCGAGATCCTGGATTTCGAAATCCCGTTCACGGTGGACGAGATCGATCAGGCCTGCAAGGAGACGTGCGCCCGCAACGGACTTGAGGACGCCTACATCCGGCCGATCGCCTGGCGGGGCTCCGAGATGATCGGGGTCTCGGCCCAGAACACCCGGATCCACGTCGCCGTGGCTGTCTGGGATTGGCCGTCCTATTTCTCACCGGAACAAAAGGCCCAGGGCATCCGGATGTGCTGGGCAAAGTACCGGCGGCCTTCGCCCGATTCAGAGCCGGTGCACGCCAAGGCAACCGGCCTCTACATGATCTGTACCCTGTCAAAGCATGCCGCCGAGAAGGCCGGCTACACCGACGCCATGATGCTCGACTACCGCGGCTACGTGGCCGAGAGCACCGGTTCGAATGTCTTTTTCGTGCAGGATGGTGCCCTGGTCACGCCGACGCCCGACTGTTTTCTGGACGGCCTGACCCGGCAGACGGTCGTCGCCCTTGCCCGTTCAAAGGGCTTCGAGGTGATCGAGCGCCACATCCGGCCCGAGGAACTCGCATCATTCTCGGAGTGCTTCGTGGTGGGGACCGCCGCCGAAGTGACCCCGGTGTCGGAGATCGGTGAGTACCGGTTTACCCCCGGCAACATCTCGCTGAGCCTGATGGATGACTACGCCCGGCTGGTACGCCGCCAGGCCTGACGGCCGGGCTCAGCCGCTTCTGTCACCCCAGAAGCGGACTGTACGTCTTGCGACCTCACGGGGCAGGGCCTCGTAGATCTCGCCATACTCGCGGGCGCGACCCATGGGGTTGTTTTCCCGGCCAAGCAAGAGCACGGCCATGGTGATGAAGATGGCGCGGTCAAATCCCGCCGCCTTGCAGACGATGGACAGGGCGTCGAGTTCCCGCCGCTCGTGGATGGTGCGCGCCGTCTCGAAGTCGGTGCCCGCCAGCTTCGAGATTGCGATCAGGTAGGCGGTCGTATCGCCGCTCCTGAGGAAGCCAACCAGGACGTTGGGGCTTATGGTGCCCCTGATCTCCGCCGCCTTGACTGTCTTTTCAGCCCTGGCGAAATCCGGGGGATGATTGGTCTTGCGGTTGGCCAGGCGGTCCCGGCTCTGCCTGAGGGCCTCGTCCAGCTCCTCCGGCTTGATCTGGGCGTTGCGCTGCAGGATGACGCTGCGCATGCGGGCCTCGACGACGAAGTACATCTCGTTGAGCAGGTCGACGGGCAGTTTGGCGTAGCGGACCACGGCCGCCTGCAAGGCGGGGTGTTCGACGGCGCGGTCCACGAGGCGCTCATGGGCCTCGCGGGACAGGTTGGCCGAAGCGTTGGCCAGCAGCACTTCCAGCGTGCTTTCGCCCGCCCGGTCGACAATGAGGTCTGTAACGGTCGAGGGAAGGTTCGAACGTCTCGAGATCGCCTTGAGATGGGCGTCGCCTCGGGTTCGCGCCAGATCGATCAGATCCTCCTCAGACACCGCCCGGGAGAGCTGGAGGATGGGACTGGCGACGTCGATGATCTCGTCCCGGGCAAGGGTGCGGATGAGGCGGACAGGCGGCGTACGGGCCAGAGCCATTCGGTTTGCGAGTTCCGCCCGGACCCGGCTTTCCATCTCCTGGGCCAGTTGGCTCAGGACATCGTCAAAGAGTGCCAGTTCCGGATCATCGATCCGCGGGCCGAACTGGAAATACATGTCTGCAACGCGGTGCATGAGCTCGCGCCTGCGTTCGCCGGATTTCTCCTTGGCGAGGTCCATAAGCTCGGCGGCGCTTTGCTTCATGCGCGGGTTACTCTCAACGGCCCGATTTCTGGCCTGTCCTGGAAGATTGTCTCCCGTCGGGCCCACCCTAGGGAGTGGCCGTTAACCTCGGCCTAACGGCCACGCCACCACCGCAGGCCTGCGCGTTCCAGCCGCTCGAGCCCTGCGTGGACCGCGACGCCCATCACCGCCAAGACCACAAGGGCGGCGATCATCCGGTCGGTCTGCAGCTTGTTGCCGGCGTCCAGGATCTGCCAGGCGAGGCCCCGGACTCCCCCGGAGCCCGCGGCGAACTCAGCGACCACCGCCCCGATGATGGCCAGGCCGGCTCCGACCTTCAGGCCTTCCATCAGGAAGGGAACCGCCGCGGGTAGCCGCAGCCTGAGGACCCTCTGCAGGCGACTGGCGCCATAGAGATCAAACAGCCGCTCGAGGTCCGGGTCCGCAGACCTGAGCCCGGTTACCGTTCCGGAGAAGATCGGGAAGAAGGCCACCAGGACCGCCAGGGCGATCACCGCGCGCTCGGGATGGTCGATCCCGGCCCAGATGAGGATCAGGGGTGCCACCGCCACCACCGGCGTGACCTGGAGGGCGGAGGCCAGCGGGCGCACGGCGCGCTCGAGAAGCGGGCTCAGGCCGACCAGCAGGGCCAGGGCCAAGGCAGCCCCGGCGGCGAGGGCGAGGGCGATCAGGGCGACGGAGAGGGTGTTCCAGGCGGCGGGTACCAGGACTGTCAGCCCCGATACTGCGGCCAGCAGCACCTTCGAGGGCGGCGGCAGGAAGTAGGCGGGAACGCCTGTCAGGCGACACGCCGCCTCCCAGCCGGCCAGGAGCAAAAGGATCAGCGCCACCGGGGCCAGGGCGTCGACAACCCGGTTCATGCGACGGCCTCAGAGCCTGCGGCGAGGAGGGCGGATACCGCCTCCGCTGCCTCGGCGAAGACCGGCCAGGTCCGGAAGCCAGGGGGCCTGGGCAGGGGTGCGTCGACCCGGACCTCGCCGGCGATACGTCCCGGGCCCCGGGTCAGGACCACGATCCGGCTGGCCATGTAGGCGGCTTCCTCGACATTGTGGGTGACGAAGACGATCGCCGGCCGGGTCTCGGACCACAGGTGAAGGACGTCATCGGCCAGGGTGCGCCGGGTGATCTCGTCGAGGGCCGCAAAGGGCTCGTCCAGCATCAGCAGGCGTGGCCGGGTCACCAGGGCCCGCGCCAGGGAGGCGCGCATGGCCATGCCCCCGGAAAGCTGTGCCGGCCGCGACTCCCCGGCCCCGGCCAGGCCCACCCGCGCCAGGGCCTCGGTCGCCCGGGCCCGCGCCTCGGGCCGCGGGGTCCCTGCAAGCTCAAGGGGCAGGGCCACGTTGGCGGCGGCGCTCATCCAGGGCGCCAGGGTCGGGGCCTGGAAGACCACAGAGGTCTCGCCGCGACCCACAGCCCGATGGACCTGTCCTCGTGTGGCCGGTTCGAGGCCGGCGAGAAGCCGGAGCGCCGTGGACTTGCCGCAGCCCGAGGGGCCGACAAGGGCAACGATCTCGCCCGCCTCAATGGCCAGGGACACGGGCCCGAGGGCGCGGCCCCGACCCCGGTAGTCGACCTCGACGTCCTGAAGGGCGGCGGTGGGACCCACGACCTACTTTCCCGCGGGCCGGACGAAGTCGAGGGTGTAGGCCTTGGTGTAGTCGAGGTCCTTCGGATAGACGCCCTGGGCGATGGCCATCTCGGCGAAGGCCTTCCAGCGTCCGTCAGTCATCACGCCAATCCCGCCCGTGGCGGCGTCTCCACCCTCGACCAGATTGTACTCACGCATCTTCTCCCGGGCCTGGTCGAGCAGGTCCTGGGTCATTTCCGGGTTGTCCTTCAGGATCAGGGCGTCGCCAGGCTTCGGGTCGCCCGTCAGGTAGGACTTCCAGCCGGCGGCGCTCGCCTCGACGAAGGCGCGGACCCGGGCCGGGTCCTTGTCGATCAGCGACTGGGGAAAGAAGATCATGGCCGCGTAGGACGGATAGCCGTTGTCGGCCAGCAGGAAGACCCGGGGCTTCAGTCCGACGGTCTTCTCGATCGTGAAGGGCTCGCTGGTCAGGTACCCCTGCTGGGCCACCGACTTGTCAGCGAGGAAGGGGGCGGCGTTGAAGGTGTACTTCCGGATCTGGGAGTCCTCGAACCCGTACTTCGACTTTAGCCAGACCCAGAAAGCCGTGACCGAGGCGTCGGACAGCAGGATGGGACGACCTTTCAGATCCTCGATCCCCTCGATCCCCTGGTCGGGGTGGGCGATCAGGACCTGGGGGTCCTTCTGCATCATGGCCGCGACGGCGCGGACCGGTACGTCCTCACCGGCCAGGTTGAGGGCGATGAAGCTGTTGGAGCCCATCCCGGCCTCGACGGCGCCGGCGGCGAGCAGTTGCGGGACATTCACGCCCGGCCCGCCCTGGACAATCTGGACCTTCAGGCCCCGCTTCTCATACTCGCCGGTCGCCAGCGCCTGATAGAAGCCGCCCTGTTCAGCCTGGGCGCGCCAGTCGGTGGCGAACCGGATCACGCCTGCGTCCGCACCTGGCTTGCCCGCGTCCTGCCGGGGGGAGCAGGCCCAGGCCAGTGCGGCGACGGCGAGGATGGTGAATGTCCTGAACAGCTTCACGGCGCGGCCTCCGGGGGTCTGGGTCCTCCCGGGCAAACTAGGCGCCTTTCAGGGGAAGGCAACCGCGAACGCGGCCCCTTGGGTGCAGGCCCAAACCGCAAGAGGGCGACGCACCGGTCGCCCGGTCCGCCGCCCTCTTTCAGATCCGTTGGGAGATCTGAGTCCCGAGGCGGGTTGGCTGCAGTCCGACGGGTCGCCCCGTCCTTCCCGCCGCGCCCGGGACCGCGATCCTGACCGGCTCCTGGGGTTGCCCCCGATCACCACTCCGATCCGGCCCTTCCGCCCGGCACCGTCCGGGTTACCCCTTCCGTCACCACGCGTCGCCTTTCGACAAACTCACGCTCCCACCCGGCAGCCAGAGGCGCAAGGCCATGGGGGGCCCGCGTCGTGGGTACTTCCGTGTACGGTCTGTGGACGAGGTGTGGATCACGGGTGAAGTCTTCGGGATCCCTCAGGAAAATCAGGGGCGAGGGGATATCCACGGCATTGGCTCAGGACCCTGAAACACCTCCGGCCAGGCTGGCCTTGAGCTCTTCGATCTCCAGCCATTCGGTCTCTGCGGCGTCCAGGCGCTCACGGGTGCCGGCCAGCTCTGCGGTTAGGCGGGTGAAGGCCCCGGGGTCGCGGCCGTAGAGGCCGGAATCCGAGAGCCGCGACTCCAGGGCCGCGATTTCCGCGGGCAGGCTGGCGACCAGAGCTTCGGCGGCCTCCAGGCGCCTCTGGTCCCGGAAAGAAAGCTTGGTCGGCCGAGCGATCGGGGTCGCTGCAGGGCGCTCCGCCGCCCTGCGCACCGGCGCCGGCGCGCGCGAGGACACAGGCACCAGGAATCCGGGGTTCTGCGCCTCGAAGTCCCGCCAGCCCCCCGGGGTCTCGACGATGTCGCCGCGCCCGTTCAGGGCGATGGTGGAGCTCGCCAGGCGGTCGATGAAGTCCCGGTCGTGGCTGACCAGAAGCAGGGTACCTGCGTAGTCACCCAGGGCCTCCTCCAGAAGGTCCAGGGTGTCCATGTCCAGGTCATTGGTCGGCTCGTCCAGGACCAGCAGGTTGGTGGGCGCGGCCAGCACCCGGGCCAGCAGCAGTCGGTTGCGTTCGCCCCCGGACAGGCTGCGCACCGGCTGGCGCAGCTGGGCGTCCGTGAAGAGGAAGGACTTGGCGTAGGCGGCCACGTGCCAGGGCTTGTCCCCCACAAGGATCTGGTCGCCCCCCAGGGGTGCCAGGACCTCTCGCAGGGTCATCTCGGGCTTCAGGTCCGCCCGGGTCTGGTCGAGATAGCCGATCTCCAGCCCCGTCCCCAGCTTCACGCTCCCGGAGTCTGGCTCCAGCTGGCCGACCAGCATCCGCACCAGGGTGGTCTTTCCGGCCCCGTTGGGCCCGACCACGGCGACCCGGTCGCCCTTCTGGATCCGGGTGGAGAAGTCGCGGATCACGGTCCGCCCAGCCCAGGCCTTGGAAATCTTGCGGACCTCGATCACCCGCTTGCCAGAGCCCTCCGATGTCGCCGCCTCCAGGCCCATCGAACCCCGGGACTGATTCAAGAGTTCAGCCCGCTCGGCCCGCAGGCCCAACAGGGCCCGCCGGCGGCCCTCATTCCGGGCGCGCCGGGCGGTGACGCCCCGCTGCATCCAGTGCTCTTCCTGCTCGAGGCGCTTCTGCAGGCGCCGGGCGTCCTCCGCCTCGGTCGCTGCAATGCCCTCGGCCCAGGCCTCGAAGTGGGCGAAGCCCCGATCCAGCTTCCGGACCCGGCGGCCCTCCAGCCAGAAGCACCGGTCGGAGACGCGCTCCAGGAAGGCCCTGTCGTGGCTGACCAGCAGGATCGCCGCCCGGCTGGAAGCAATCTCCGCCTCAAGCGTGGAAATGGCCGGGATGTCGAGGTGGTTGGTCGGTTCGTCCACCAGCAGGACGTCGGCGTCCCGGGCAAAGGCCGCGGCCAGGGCCGCCCGCCGGACCTCGCCGCCAGACAGGCCTTCCGAAGGCTTGGAGGGCGACAGGCCAAAGGTCTGCAGGGCGGCCTCGGCCTCGTGCGGCGCGGCGCCGGCGGCGACCAGGTGATCAAGGACGGTCGGGCCGGTGATCACCGGCTCCTGTGGGACCCAGGCGATGCGCAGGCCGGGAACCTGGGTCTTCTCGCCGTCATCGACATCCACCTCGCCGGCCAGGATTCTGAGCAGGGTGGTCTTGCCCGCCCCGTTCCGGCCGACCAGGCAGGCGCGGCAGCGGGGTTCGAGGGCGAGGTCGACCCCGTCGAACAGCATGCGCGGCCCGTCTGCGAGACGGACCTGCCTGAGGGCGAGGACGGGTGGCTTCATCGCGCCCCCTTAAACCTCGTTGCCCCGTCGTCCAAGTCCTGCCGGCCCGCGGGGTGGCGCCGCCCTCGCCTCCCGGCTAGACAGACCCCATGACCCGTCCCTTCTGGGAGACCACCCCTCTTGAGCGCATGACCCGCGAACAGTGGGAAAGCCTCTGCGACGGCTGCGGCCTGTGTTGCCTGGTCCGCTTCGAGGACGTGGACAGCGGCGAGGTGATTCCGACCCGGGTGCATTGCCGCCTGCTCGATGCCGCCACCTGCAGCTGTTCGAACTATCCCGGCCGCAAGCGCGAGGTGCCCGACTGCATCTCCCTGACCCCGGCCCTCATCCCCAGGCTCGGTTGGATGCCGAAGTCCTGTGCCTACCGTCGTCTCCATGAGGGGCGGGGGCTCGCCGACTGGCATCCCCTGATCAGCGGCGATCCTGAAAGCGTGCACCGCGCGGGTGTGTCGGTACGGGGACAGACGATCTCCGAGTCCGAACTCGCGCACGAGGACGACATGGTCGACCACGCCGCTCCCGACCTGCTGGCCGAGCGCGGCCTGGACACTTGAGGCGGGCGATCTTCCTGAGCGTTGCGTTTTTGCAACACTTGCCCTTGCGGACCTGACGTCGGACCCTAACTCAGGAGCCGGTTTGTTTTCCCAGCTGAGGTGACCCCCGTGGCGCGAGATCCCTACGAGGTGCTCGGCGTTCCGCGCAGCGCCGGGGCCGATGATATCCGCAAGGCCTTCCGGAAACTGGCAAAGAAGCATCACCCGGATGCCAATCCTGGCGACAAGGCCTCCGAAGAGCGGTTCAAGCAGGTCAGCGCGGCCTTCGACATTCTCGGGGACGTCGACAAGCGCCGTAAGTTCGACACTGGCGAGATCGACGCCGATGGCCGGGAGGTCTTCCGGGGCTTCCCGGGCGGCCAGGGCGGCGGCCAGGGACCGGGCTTCGGTGCCGGCGGGTTCGAGTCCGCCGACTTCAGCGACATCCTGGGCGAGATGTTCGGACGCCGGGGTGGCCGTGCGGGTGCCCGCGGCGAGGCTGGCCCCGGCCCCGGGTTCTCAGCTCGTGGATCCGACGTCCGCGCCCGCCTGGAGGTCGACCTCGAGGAGGCCATACTGGGCGGCAAGAAACGCATCTCTTTCCAGGACGGGCGCACCCTTGATGTCACCATCCCCGCCGGCGCTGGCGACGGCCAGACCCTTCGATTGCGAGGGCACGGCGAGCCAGGGCGGGGCGGCAAGGGCGACGCCCTGATCGAGCTTGTGATCCGGCCTCATCCTGTCTTCCGCAAGGAAGGTGAGCAGCTCATGATGGACCTGCCGGTCTCCATTCCGGATGCCGTGCTCGGCGGAAGGGTCCAGGCTCCGACACCGGACGGGCCTGTCAGCATTTCGGTGCCCAAGGGCGCGAATTCGGGCCAGTCCCTTCGGCTCAAGGGAAAGGGGCTTGCAGACGGTCGCGGCGGTCGCGGCGACCTCATCGCCCGCATTCAGCTCATGCTTCCTGACGCCCCGGACTCCCAGCTGGAAGCCTTCGCCGCGCGCTGGCGAGAGGACCGGCCCTATGCCCCCCGACGCCGCTGAGGGCGGCGGTTCAGCCGGCGTTCATGCGATCCGTTGCAGGCTCTCTCCATGAGCCGGAACCTTCCGAGAGTTTGCGCCCGGGCGGCGGCCTTGCTGGCGGTAGCCTTGCTGGTGGCGACGTCCGGACCCTCGACCGCCCAGACGCGGCGGCCCGACCAGGACCGGGCCCGGGATGCGGTGCGTGAGGGAAGCCTGGCGCCCCTGTCCCAGGTCCTCGCGACCATCGCCGCCCGGACACCGGGCGAGCAGCTGGACACCCGTTTCGGCGAGACCGTCGACGGCCGACCCGTCTACCTGATCACCTGGCGCACTTCCGACAACCGGGTCCTTGTCTTCGTGGCCGACGCCCGGACGGGCCGAATCCTTGAACAGAGAGGGGGCTGATCCCATGCGCCTCCTGCTTGCCGAAGACGACCCGGACCTGGCCCGCAGCCTGAAGCTCGCCCTGGCGGAAGCGGGCTACGCCGTCGACCTGGCCTCCGATGGCGGCGAGGCGGCGTTCCTGGGGGAAACCGAACCCTACGACATCGTGGTGCTGGACCTGGGCCTGCCGGTGGTTGATGGCGTTTCTGTTCTGCGGCGCTGGCGGTCGGCGGGAGTTTCAACCCCGGTCCTCATCCTCACCGCCCGGGACGGGTGGGCCGAGAAGGTCGAGGGCTTCGACGCCGGCGGTGATGACTATCTGACCAAGCCCTTCAATACCGCTGAACTGCTGGCCCGGCTCCGGGCTCTCCTGCGGCGGGCGGCGGGCCGGGCGACGGCCAGCCTGTCCAGCGGCGACCTGGTCCTCGATCCCGGCGCGGCCGCCGTCACCCTGGCGGGTGAGCCGGTGCGCCTGACTTCGCTGGAGTACCGGCTCCTGCATTACCTCATGATGCACGCGGGGCGGGTGATCAGCCGGACCGAGCTGACCGAGCATCTCTACGACCAGGATTTCGACCGGGACTCCAACACCATGGAGGTGATCATTGCCCGGCTGCG
>CAIWHQ010000284.1 GCA_903912465.1 uncultured Alphaproteobacteria bacterium
CATCGGCCAGACCGCCAAGAACACCTTCCTTGAAGTCTCCTGCCAGGGCGGCTCCGGTTATGTCCTGCAGGTTGATGCGCCGGCCAATCCCGATGGCTCCTCGGTCGCCAACGACTGCCTGACCTTCGACGCGACCGCCGGCAACATCAAGTGCACCCTGCGCGACGCCGCCTACCGTCTGGCCGTTGTCGACCGCTACGCCGCAGCCGCCAACAATGGCTGCGTCGTGAAGGATCGCCGTTACATCGGCATGTCCCAGGGTGGGTCGAGCTATTACGAAGCCTCATGCCAGGACGGCAAGGGCTACATCTACAAGGTCGATAAGAGCCAGGTCACCCAGACCACGTCCTGCGAAAAGGCCATGGCCCTGCTCGGCGGCTGTACCCTGACGGACGCCAAGGAGGCCCAGACCGCCCAGGCTGGCCTCTATTCGAACCTGTCCAAGAAGGCGGGCTTCGACTGCCAGGTCGCCAAGTATGCGCCCTTCCCCTCGCCGCCCGGCAAGGACGTCGTGGAGATGGCCTGCGCCAACCGTCCGGACGGCGCCGTCGGCATCTTCACCGCCAAGACCGAGACCACCCAGGTGGTGGACTGCGCCCGCGCGCCGGTCGTTGGTTACCGCTGCTCCTTCTCCAAGCCCGAGGCCTCCCTCAAGGCGGTGACGAGCGACCTCAAGAAGATGGGCAAGTCGGAGTGTGATGTCTCGGCGGTCCGCGTGCTCGGCAAGACCGCAGCCGGTACCACCTACCTCGAGACCGCCTGCGCCGACGGCCTGAAGGGCTATATCCTGGAGTACAAGAGCGAGCCCCTGACGCCGATCAGCGCCGTGGGCTGCGCCTTCTCCAAGGATTGCGCCCTGCCCGGCAACAAGTAGGGCGGGTAAAGCCCCGAACGACGAGGGCCCGCGGGATCACTCCCGCGGGCCCTTTTCGTTGTCCCTGGGGATCGGAAGCTCAGATGGCCGCTTCGATGAAGCGGGGGCCCCGCTGGGACATGGCACTGGCAAAGGCGGCCTCGAAGGACTCGCCGGTCTCGCAGCGCACGGCCTCGACCCCCAGACCCCGGGCCAGGGACACCCAGTCGATCTTGGGATCGCCGAGGTCCAGCAGCTTGCGGGCCGAGGGCCCCGCCTGGCCGGCACCGGTCCGGTTCATCTCGATGTTCAGGATGCGGTAGCTGTGGTTGGCGAAGACCACCACGGTGACGTCCAGCTTCTCGCGGGCCATCGTCCACAGGCTCTGCACCGTATACATGGCCGAGCCGTCGCCGTTCAGGGACACCACCTTGCGGTCCGGACAGGCCACGGCCGCTCCGATGGCCAGGGGCCCGCCGATGCCGATGGCGCCGCCGGTCAGGGACAGGACTTCGTGGGGAACCGTCGTCAGGCAGGGCGCAGCGATCCCGCCCCCTGAGGTCACCGAGTCGTCGCACAGGATGGCACCTTCCGGGAGGTGGCGGGCCACCGCCACCCCGCAGGCCTGGGGCGTCAGGGCACCAGACGCCGGGCTGGCCGGGCGCTTCAGGGGCTGGGACGGACCCGAGGCCGGGGCACCCAGGGCGTCCGCCAGGGCCTCCAGGGCTGCGGCGGCGTCCGTGGCGCGGTCAGCCAGGGAAAGGGTGGCGCAGCCCTCGGGCACAAGCAGGCTGGGCCGTCCGGGATAGGCGAAGAAGGCGACAGGCTGGGTGGTGCCGGCAAAGACCATCAGGTCCGTCCCGGCCAGCTCCTCCAGGGCAGCCTCGCCGAAGTACTGCATGCGGGCCGGGGCAAAGACACCCGC
>CAIWHQ010000285.1 GCA_903912465.1 uncultured Alphaproteobacteria bacterium
AGCTGGCCCTGGCCTGCGATATCCGAATCGCCACGCCGGAAGCGGCCTCCATCGGCCTGCCCGAGACCCGGATCGGCATCTTCCCTGGAGGCGGCGGCACCCAGCGCCTCCCCCGGTTGGTGGGCGAGGCCAGGGCCCTGGAGATCATCCTGCGCGGCCTGACCTTCACCGGCGCAGAGGCCCACGCCATCGGCCTGGTGCACGAGCTGGCGGCCGATCCCCTGGCCCGGGCCCTGGAGATGGCGCGGGAATGGGAGGGACGTGGGGCCGAGGGCCTGGCCGCCGCCAAGCGGCTTACCCGCGCGGCCCTCGACCGCCCCCTTTCGGAGGGCCTTTCCGAGGAGCGCCGGTCGTTCCTGAAGGTGATGCAGACCGCTTCGGCCCGCCTGGCCCTGGAGGCCGCCCGCCGTCCGGTGGAGATCCAGAAGGTCTGACGGTGCGGGTGGGGCCGCCGGGGCGGGCCTTGGCTCCGGCCGGCGGCCTGCCGATGTCCGTCTTCCCGGCCCTGCTGGCGGCTGGTCTCCGAGCGTCCGGTTTCGGGGTGCCAGGTTTCGGGGTGCCTAGCTTCCGGTCACCTGGCTTACCGGTATCGGGTTTGCGGGCATCGGGTTTCCAGGCGTCAGGCTTCCGATCGCCAGGCTTCCGGGCATCTGGCTTCCGGGCGTCTGGTTTCCGGTCGCCTGGCTTTCGGGCATCGGGTTTCCGGGCATCGGGTTTCCGGGCATCGGGCTTCCGGCTGTCGGGTTTCCGATCACCAGGCTTTCGGGGCGGATATCCCCCCGGCGCCTTCGGCTTGGGTCGGGCCCAGCCGGCCTTGTAGGCGGGACGACCCCGGGCGGCGGCATCACCCTGCGGGGTCGTCTCCGTCGCAACGACCTCGCGGCGCTTTTCCGAGACCGGGGCCCGTCGGCTCCACTTCGGCCTGTCTCCCCCGGGCAGGTCCTCGGGGGGGATGATGTCGCTGAAGAGTTCGCGGATCACCCTGGGCCCCACCTCCTCGATCTCGCCCGGAGGCAGGGTGGAGAGGGCGAAGGGACCGTAGGCCAGGCGGATCAGCCGGTTGACCTTGAGGCCGACCGATTCCAGCACCTTGCGGACCTCGCGGTTCTTGCCCTCGGAGAGGGTGACGCTAATCCAGAGGTTGGCACCGGAGGCACCTTCCCGGGCCTTGTCGATCACCGCCTCGACCGGGCCGTAACGGACGCCTTCCACCGTTACGCCGGCCTTGAGGGCATCCAGCCTGTCCTGGGTGATCCGGCCGAAGGCGCGGGCCCTGTAACGGCGGACCAGGCCCGTGGCGGGCAGTTCCAGGGTCCGGGCCACGCCCCCGTCGTTGGTGAGGAGCAGCAGGCCCTCCGTCGCGAGGTCGAGACGGCCGACGGAAATCAGCCGCGGAAGCCCGGGGGGAAGCGCCTGGAAGACCGTCGGGCGGCCCTGGGGATCGTTGTGCGAGGTCATCAGGCCCGAGGGCTTATGGTAGCGGAACAGGCGGACCGGCTCGGCGTCGGCGATCACTTCTCCGTCCACGGTCAGTATGTCGCCTGGGTCGATCCGGACTGCGGGGGTGTCCAGGGTGCGGCCGTTCAACGCCACCCGGCCCTCGGTGATCAGGCGCTCGACCTCGCGGCGGGAGGCCACGCCGGCACGGGCCAGGGCCTTGGCGACGCGCTCGCCGCCGCCCTCCGGGGATTGACCTTCGCCGCCGGCGGGGGTTCGTAACGGATCGTGGACCATGACCCAGACTACATGCGCATTGCGCTCGCCGAGGCGCAAGCCGCTGCAGACCGAGGGGAGACCCCGGTGGGGGCGGTCATTGTCGACCCGGCCACGGGAAAGGTGCTGGCGGCCGAGGGCAATGCACCCATCGGGGACCAGGACCCCACAGCCCATGCGGAGATCCGCGCCCTGCGCACGGCGGCCCGCAGGCTTGGAAACTACCGGCTGACCGGCCTGACCCTCTACGTGACCCTGGAGCCCTGCCCCATGTGCGCCGGGGCCATAAGCCATGCCCGGATCGGCCGGGTCGTGTTCGGCGCCGACGATCCCAAGGGCGGCGGCGTGGTCCACGGGGCGCGGGTCTTTGACACGCCAAACTGCCACTGGCGGCCTGAGGTTACCGGAGGCGTTCTGGCCAGGGAGTCCGGCGACCTGCTGCGGGGATTCTTCCGCGCCCTGCGGGGGCGGCGGTCAGGTAAGGCGGCGGCGATAGAGGGCGAGCAGGGCTGACCAGGCCTTCTCCGCGCCTTCGGGGTTGTAAACGGGCGAACCCGGAACGCACCAGCCGTGCTGGGCACCTGCATAGACCTCGACCGTGGCCGGGCGCCCCGCGGCCTTGAAGGCAGCCCGCAGGTCGTCCTTGGCCTGGGGCTCCTTCTGGTCGTCGTTCTCGGCGATGGCCACGAGGTAATCCGCCCGGGTCCGGGTGATCAGCCTGTGCGGGCTGTCGGGGGACGCGGTGACGAGGCCGCCACCGTGGAAGGACCCGACGGCGGCGACGCGGTCCGGGAGAGCGGCGGCGGCCTGGAAGGCCATGGGTCCGCCCATGCAGTAGCCCTGAACGCCTGCGCCCTTGCCGGGATCAACCATGGACTGACCGTCGAGGAAGGCGAATCCGGCGATGGCGTCCCGGGCCGTGGCCTCGGGCGTCAGGGCCGACCTCAGCTCCATGAGCTTGGCCCGATCGGCCGGATCCGCCCAGTTGACCGGCCCCGAGGGGATGGGCGCCCGGCCCTTTCGGTAGAAGGGGTTGGGAACCAGGACGGCGTAGCCCTCGGCGGCCATGCGGCTGGCCATTTGCCGAAAGACGGGACGCAGGCCCATGATGTCCGTCCAGACCAGGACTGCGGGCCAACCCCCGGCGGGGGTCTTGCCTGTGGGGTGGACGAAGACGGCGTCGCAGAGACCATCCGGCGTCTGCACCTCGACATCCATTTCCATCACCTTGAGGGGCGCGCCCTCAGCCGTGGTGGAGACCGCTACCGCAGCGCCAGCGGCGAGGACGCCAAGGTCCCGGCGGGACAGTCCCGATCCCGACCGCGGCTCCTGGGGGGTGTTGTCGTCGTCATGCATGGGGGCGCTCCTCAGCAAATCCTGAGAGCCGACTATGCGCCCGACCGCGTCGCCTGTCAGCCCAGGCGCGCGTCGGCGGCGGCAAGGGCGGCGGTGAGGTCGACGTGACGACCCTGGGCCCCCAGGGCGTCGGCCAGGGCGGTCAGGCAGACGCGGACATGCCAGGGACTGGCCGAGGCGCCCATCAGGCCGATCCGCCAGACCTGACCCTTCAGCGGCCCAAGGCCCGCGCCGATCTCCAGGTCCCAGCGGTCGAGCATGCGGGCGCGGACGGCCGCCTCGTCGACGCCCTCCGGGACCCGGACCGTATTGAGCTGGGGCAGGCGGTGTTCAGGGGCGACCAGCATCTGGAGACCCAGGGCCTCCAGGCCGGCGACCAGGGCCTCGTGCACGCGGGCGTGCCGGACGAAGACGGCCTGCTGGCCCTCCTCGAACAGGGCGACCAGGGACTCGTGCAGGCCATAGAGGGC
>CAIWHQ010000286.1 GCA_903912465.1 uncultured Alphaproteobacteria bacterium
GCAGGCTGGCTTTCCCCTACTGGAGTGGCCATGGCCGAGGTCCAGGCGCCAGAACCCACCCCCGCAAAGGCCGGATGGGGTCGAACCGGCCGGAGACTTTTCTGGCCAGGCGGCCTGTCCGCGCGCCTTCTCGTGCTCACCACCCTCTTCGTGGCCCTGGCCGGCGCCTTCATCCTGCCCCCCGCCCTGGCGGCCTTCGAGCGCAACTGGCTGCTGGACCGGGTCCGGGCCGCCGAACTGGCCTCCCTGGCCACCGAAGTCGCGCCGGACCGGGTGGTCTCCGAGAAGCTCTCCGCCCAGCTCCTGGCCGGTGCCGGGGTAGAGACGGTGGCCATACAGTCCCGGGGTCTTCGTCGCCTGGTGCTGCAGGGGCCCCGGCGCGACGAGGCGCCCTATTTCGTGGACCTTAGGCAGCAGGCGGTCAGCTCCTGGCTGATCGCCCCCTTCCTGACCCTCAGCGCGGGAGACGACCGGGCCGTCCGGGTGGTGGCCGAGCCCCGTTTCCGGGAAGAGGCCGAGTTCATCGAGGTGGTGGCGCCCCATGCCCCCCTGAAGGACGAGCTCAAGGCCTATCTCTGGCAGATGGTCTTCACGACCCTGTTCGTCGCCGGCCTCGCCGGCGCCCTGGTCTTCCTGTCGCTGAACTTCTTCCTGGTCCGGCCCATGCAGAGGATTACCCGGGCCATGGAGCGGTTCCGGGCCGACCCCGACGACCCGACCGCCCACCTCGAGCCCTCGGGGCGGCGGGACGAGATCGGCCGCGCCGAGATCGAGCTCGACCGGATGCAGGCCGACCTGCGCGTGGCCCTGGCCTCCCGGGCCCGCCTGGCCGCCCTGGGCGAGGCGGTGGCCAAGATCAACCACGACCTGCGCAACATGCTGACCAGCGCCCAGATGGCCTCGGAGCGGCTGGCCTCAGTGCCTGACCCCCGGGTCGCCCAGGCCCTGCCTCGCCTCGAGCGGGCCCTCGATCGCGCCGTGCGCCTGGCCAGCGACGTCCTTGCCTACGGCAAGACCCAGGAGGCGCCGCCAAGCCTTGTTCCCGTCGTCCTGTCCGACGCCCTGGCCGCAGCCGCCGAGGAGAGCCGGCTCACCGATCGGCCGGAGGGCATCCTCTTCGTCTGCGAGGTCCAGCCCGGCGTCCAGGTCCAGGCCGACCCCGACCAGCTGCACCGCATCCTGGTCAACCTGATGCGCAATGCCCGCGAGGCCATCGAGGTGGTGACCCCGGCCAGGTCTGGCGTGGTCCGCGCGGGTTGGCGGCGCGAGGGCGAGAGCGATGTCATCACCCTGGCTGACAATGGGCCAGGACTGTCCGAGCGCGCCCGGGACCGGATCTTCCAGCCCTTTTCGGGTTCGGGGCGTCCCGACGGGGCGGGGCTGGGTCTCGCCATCGCCCGCGAGCTTGTCCAGGGGCACGGCGGCGACCTTGCGCTCACGGCCACGGGTCCCGCGGGAACGGTGTTCGAGGTCCAGCTGCCCGCCGCCGGCCCCCGCCCCGCACGGCGCGGCCGCGTCGAGTCCTGACCTCGGGAGCAGACTCCGGGGCAACCTCCGGGGCAACCTCCGGGGCAACCTCCACCTCCGCAGTCTTCCCGGACTTGACCTGCACGTAAGGCGATCTTACGTGCACGTAAGGTCAGCCACCCGAGCCAGAGAGGGAGTCAACGGACATGCCCACGGAACTTCGCAGTCCCGCCCGTACCTTCACCATCCGTCAGCTCTGCCAGGAGTTCGACTGCACGGCCCGCGCCCTGCGGTTTTATGAAGACAAGGGCCTGATCTCGC
>CAIWHQ010000287.1 GCA_903912465.1 uncultured Alphaproteobacteria bacterium
GTGGTCCCGATCCTGGGCGTGCTGATGTGTGGCCTGCTGCTGCTCACCCTCATGAGGACAGACCACACCCGGAACTTCTTCCTCGGCTACCTCGTCATCGGCATCGTGGTCTATTTCGTCTTCAGCATGCGCAACTCGAAGCTGGGACGCGGGATCCTGGTCACGGGACACGAGGCTGACCCGATGGAACTGCCCCACAAGGGCGACTGACGGAGAAGTGCGCTGAAACTGACAGGGCCCTTCCGGATCCGGAGGGGCCCTTTTCATGTCCGCTGGCGAGTCCGGCGACCCGACGTTCAGGCGGTCTCGAGCAGGCTCTGGAAGAGCAGGGCGCCGTCCGCCGACCCCAGTTCCGGCTCGAAGGAACGATCGGGGTGGGGCATCAGTCCCAGGACGTTGCCGCCGGTGTTAATCAGCCCGGCGATGTCACCCAGCGAGCCATTGGGATTGTCCACATAGCGGAAGACCACCTGGCCCTCGCCCTCGACGCGGGAGAGGGTGTCTGCATCCGCGAAAAAGGCCCCTTCGCCATTGCCCACGGTCATCACCGCCCGGTGCCGGCTGCCAAAGGCGCGGGTAAAGCGGGTGTCCGGACGGACGATGTCGAGATCCACCGGCTTGCAGACGTATTTCAGCGCCGCATTGCGCAGCAGGGCGCCGGGCAACAGGCCGCTCTCGCAGAGCACCTGGAAGCCGTTGCAGATGCCGACGACCGCCACGCCGCGCTCAGCCGCCTTGCGCACCTCGGTCATGACCGGCGACAGGGCTGCCATGGCCCCGCAGCGCAGGTAGTCGCCGTAGGAAAAGCCGCCCGGCAGGACGATCAGGTCCAGTCCCGGGGGCAGGACGGTCTCGGCATGCCAGACCATGTGGACGCTTGCGCCCGTGGAGCGCTCGACGGCGACCTTGCAGTCCCGGTCACAGTTGGAGCCTGGAAAGACGACGACGGCGGCCTTCATGGTCAGGCGACCTCGATCCGGTAGCCTTCGATGACGGTGTTCGCCAGGAGGGTCTCGCACATCCGGCGAACCTCTCCCTCAGCGGCGGCGGGGTCAGTATCGGCGAGATCGAACTCGACTGTCTTGCCCACCCGGACGTCCGAGACGCCGCTCCAGCCGAGGCCGTGCAGGGCGTTCTCTACAGCCTTGCCCTGGACGTCGAGGACGCCCGGCTTCAGAAACACATGGACCCTGACGCGCACTAGTGCAGCCCTCCCCGGATGACGGTTGGCATTTCCTTCATGATGCCCAGACGGCGGGCCACTTCGGCATATCCCTCGATGGCGTCGCCGAGATCCCGGCGGAAAAGGTCGAGGTCAAGCTTCTCCCGGGTCTGTGCGTCCCAGAGCCGGCAGTTGTCCGGGCTGATATCGTCGGCCAGGACCACGCGGGAGAAGTCGTTCTCCCAGAGCCTGCCAAACTCTACCCGGAAGTCGATCAGGGAAATGCCCACCGCCCCGAAGGCACCGTTCAGGAAGTCGTTAACCCGCAGGGACATGGCCATCATATCGTCGAGCTCCTGGGTCGAGGCCCAGTTGAACGCAGTGATGTGTTCCTCGGTCACCATGGGATTCCCGAGCTTCTCGTCCTTCAGGTAGAACTCGATGATCGACCGGGGCAGGGCCTGGCCCTCGGGAATGCCAAAGCGCTGCGACAGCGAGCCCGCGGCAGCGTTCCGCACCACAACCTGAAGGGGAATGATCTCCAGCTCGCGGATCAGCTGTTCGCGCAGGTTGAGCCTTCGGATGAAGTGGTTCTGGACGCCGATCGTGTTCAGCCGGGTCATGAAGTACTCACTGATCCGGTTGTTCAGTACGCCCTTGCCCTCGAGCACGGCCTGTTTGGCATTGTTGTAGGCGCTGGCGTCATCCTTGAAGTACTGGATCAGGGTGCCGGGCTCGGGACCCTCATAGAGAATCTTGCCGTGCCCTTCGTAGATCTTCTTGCGACGGGTGCTCATCGGCGCCTTCTCCAGGCCTCAGGGGCGGGACAGGTCTTCCGGAGACAAAAAGGCGCGGGAGCAAGGGCCCGCGCACATCCGGACGACTCGACGATCGTGTCCCGCCGAGGCCCCTGCAAACTAGCCGAACCGGGGGGGGTTCGCAAACCGCACCGCTTTCCGTTGCGGACCGGCGATGCAGCGGATAGACAACCCCTTCAAGAGCCTGTTTGGGAACACCATGACCACTTTCGAAAATCGTGAGCGCGGGTTCGAGAGCAAGTTTGCCCTCGATCAAGAGCAGGAATTCAAGGCTGCGGCCCGGCGTAATCGCATGCTGGGCGAGTGGGCGGCGGGCCTGATGGGCCTGCAGGGTGATCATGTCGCCGAATACGCCAAGGCGGTGGTCAAGTCCGATCTCGAGCTCCCCGGGGACGACGACGTTCACCGCAAGGTCTTCGAGGACCTCAAGGGTGCAGGCGTGACAGTCTCCGAGGGCGATGTCCGCAACAAGATGGGCGAGTACCTCGCCGTGGCGCGCCAACAGATGCGCGACGGCATCTAGAGGGCGGCGCTCACCCTCCAGCCTCCCGGTCAGGCGTCCAGAACCCGGGCGAAGACCGTATCGACAGCCTTGAAGTGGTAGCCGAGGTCGAAAAGCTCGGACAGTTCTGCTGCGTCCAGGTGCGGCTGGATGGAGGGATCGGCCTTCAGGAAACCCAGGAAATCGCCCTCGCCGCGCCAGACCTTCATGGCGTTGGTCTGGACCGCAGAATAGGCGGCCTCGCGCGACATACCCTTCTGGGTCAGGGCCAGCAGGACCCGCTGGGAATTCACCAGGCCGCCCAGTCGGTCGAGGTTACGCATCATGTTCTCGGGATAGATCATCAGGCGCTCGACCACGCCCGCCAGCCGGCGCAGGGCGAAGTCGAGGTGGATGGTCGTGTCCGGTGCGATGGCTCGCTCGACGCTGGAATGGCTGATGTCCCGTTCGTGCCAAAGGACAACGTTCTCCAGGGCCGGCGTCACGGCAGAGCGGATCAGGCGGGCCAGGCCCGTGAGGTTCTCGGTCAGGATCGGGTTGCGCTTGTGCGGCATGGCGCTGGACCCCTTCTGGCCGGGATCAAAGGGCTCCTCTGCCTCCAGGACCTCGGTGCGCTGGAGATGCCGGATTTCCACCGCCAGGCGCTCGATGGCGCTGCCGGCGACTGCGAGGGCAGCAAAATAGGCGGCGTGGCGGTCGCGCGGGATGACCTGGGTTGAGACCGGCTCCACGGCCAGGCCCATCTTTGCGGCGACGTGGGCCTCCACCTCGGGGGCGACGTTGGCGAAGGTGCCGACGGCACCCGAGATGGCGCAGGTGGCGATCTCGGCCCGGGCGGTCACCAGGCGTTGCCGCGTGCGCTGGAACTCGGCGTAGTGGCCGGCCAGCTTCAGGCCAAAGGTCGTGGGCTCAGCATGAATGCCGTGGCTACGGCCTACGCAGGGGGTCATCCTGTGCTCCAGCGCCCGCCGCTTCAGGGCTGCCAGGACCAGGTCCACGTCCTCGATCAGCAGGTCCGTGGCCCGGGACAGCTGGACCGCGAGGGCGGTGTCATTGACGTCCGAGGAGGTCATGCCCTGGTGCAGGAACCGCGCCTCCGGCCCGACCAGTTCAGTGACGTGGGTCAGGAAGGCGATGACGTCATGCTTCACCTCGCGTTCGATCTCGTCGATCCGGTCGACATTGAAGATCGCACCCCGGCCCTTTTCCCAGATGGTCCGGGCGGCTTCCTTGGGGATCACGCCGAGCTCGGCCATCTTGTCGGCCGCATGGGCCTCGATCTCGAACATGATGGTAAAGCGCGTCTGGGGCTCCCAGATGCGGGCGAATTCGGGGCGGGTGTAGCGCGGGATCATGCCTCGGGCTTCTAGGCCCAAGTGAGGGCGGATGCAAAGCCGGCGGCGGGATCAGCCGGCAGAGGAGCCCTTGAGGGTCTCGAGGTAGTACCTTCGAAAGGCGAGGGTGGCCCGGTCTGAGCCTACGGAGTGCTCCTCGGAGGGCGGCGGAACCTCCTTCGGCCAGGAGCTTTCCACCACGTCCCGGTCCTCATCGGCGATCTTCGCGGCATTGCCCTCGAAGAGACCGGTAAAGCCCTTCCACTTCAGGAAGCTGCGCGCACCGACCACGAAGAGACGGGTGTGGGTGGCGTCGATGGGCACGACCAGGGCGTGGATCTTCAGGCGCATCCGCGGGATCGGGATGTGCAGGGTCATGACATTGGGGCGGTGGAAGTCTAATCGGCCGCCACCATCCCGGCCGTCCATGAGGGCGTGGGTGGAGCCGCCGAAGTCGGTGTCTTCCCAGATCACCTCCATCTCGGAGTCCGGCTTCATGTAGCGGCTGACGAACTTCCCGATGGTCTTGCGATGAACAAAGGGCAGGTGCGGACTGTCGAGCATGTTCTCCATGGCCCGCGTCCAGTGGCAGTTCCAGGTCCGCTCGACGATGATCCGTGCCAGGGAGGGATCGGTCAGGGTCTCCGGAACAACGGGCTCGCCGGGTGGGTCTCCCGCCGGATCGGTGTAGGCCCAGACGAAGTCGCCGATCGCCCGGGCCGGAAGCGCCGTCACGCCGAGGGTCTCCAGCCGGGCCTTCGGGTTCAGGGGCACGCCCCGGTTGGTTCCGTCTGTCCCGAACCTCCAGCCGTGGAAGGGACACTCCAGGCACCCCTCCGGCGTGATGCGTCCCAGGGAAAGTCTCACACCGCGATGGGGGCACTTGTCGACAAGCACGCCTGGCGTTCCGCCGGGACCGAGGAAGACCGCAAGGCGCTCTCCCGCCACCTGGACGCCCACCGGCCCCTGCGCGAGGCTGCGCAGGGGGAGGAGGGGGGTCCAGACCCTGGCGAAGTCCCCGAACATCAGGCCTCTCCGCGGGCCTTACGGGCGTCTGCCAGGGCCTTCACCAGGCCGATGGAGCCCAGCAAGTAGTGGAAGGCGGCCCACATGTAGAAACACAGGGAAATGATCACACCTGAGCGGGTCGCATCCACCAGGCTGTCATGGCAGCGCGCGACCAGGCCAGGCGCGGATCCCGCTGGTGCCAGACCGCCGGGGCAGGCCTTGGCGAAGTTCTCTGCGCCGCCTGCACCGCCCAGCATCTGGCCGATGGAGGACAGTACGCCATGCCCGGGACCATTGTTGAAGTTGAACTGTGCGAAGTGGTCGATCACCCAGCCGGTGAAGGGCGGGCCTCCGCCTAGGGCGATCAGGTTCAGGAAGAACAACATGATAGCAGCCGCCGTCGCTCGGCGACGGCTCTCGACCATGTTCTGCACCACGCCGAAGGTCGGGCCGAGATAGGTGTAGTGGAAGATGCCCGGGATCAGGAGGATCAGGGCTGCCGACTGCCAGGAGGGCTGGAGGTAGGCGACGATGTAGATTGGCGTCGCGATGGCCAGACCGATGGCCGGGGTCAGCGAGTACCACCGGGGGCTGCGCAGGGCGAGGCGGTCGGTCACCACGCCCCCAAGCAGGGTACCTATGCCCGCCGAGATGCCGCCCACCAGGCCAGTGATCAGGCCAACCTGGGCGTAATCGAGGCCAAAGGCGCGGGAGAAGTAGGGCGGCACGAACTGGCCCGACCCATAGGAGCCGAAAGAAGCGATGGTCACGCCCAGGATCATGTGAAGCACCGGCCACTTGCCGAACAGCGTCTTCACGATGGCCCA
>CAIWHQ010000288.1 GCA_903912465.1 uncultured Alphaproteobacteria bacterium
GTCACTCAAGGCATCGGGACTTGTTGTGCGGCAGGCCTGGGACAACGACGCGCGCCAGCCTGGCCATCGGTGGATCTCCCCAGGGTGATGGGACTCGGTCGCACAGGACTGGGGTTTCGTACAGTGTCACCGTAACCCCCACTGCATCGGCACCCTGTCCTCTTGGCGCAGTACAACATTGGCGCGGATTGCAATGGCGATCACCATGAGCCCAAAGAAGAGCGCAATTGCCGGAACGACCATAGAGGCCTCCTGAGTGCTGTATCGAGACCATGACAAAAGCCGGTGTCGCTCGCTACGCGCAATCTCACTGGTGCAGGCTTGGTTGCCAGCAGTTTGTAAGATGCACATGGCACATCTAGAATTCCAGGATGATCGAAATAGCCCAGATGCGTGAGGATCTGATCCCGGGGTGGCGTGCCGCATGCGAGGCCGTTGCATCGGAGCGCGTCTATCTTGGCAGAGTAACCCTCCCGCCCTTTGATCCCAACAACCCGTTCCAGCGCAACCACATCAGGAAGGATTGGCCAAGTTATGTAGTGCTGGATCGCGATGCCGTCGTCGGCTGGGCTGATGTCACGCCGGTGGACATTCCGCTGATGTCACGCCGGTGGACATTCCAGAGTGCGCGCATCGGGGGATTCTTGGCATGGGACTCCTCGCGTCTCATCGAGGAATGAGGCTTGGCAGCCGCTTGCTGGAGGCCTGCATAGCTCACATGCCCCGCACACAAATGAGCAAGATTGAACTATCCGTCTTCAGCTCAAACACAGCTGCGATCGCGCTTTATCGGCGGTTCGGCTTTACCGAATTTGGCATGGTGCGCGACCATCGACGCCTAGACGGTGTAAGCTATGACGCCCTGCTCATGGAGCTGGCAACTTCATCTGATGCGTGAATTGAATGTCGGAGGCGCCAGGTGTCAAAATCCCAAGCCGAGGCTCAAGGCGCGGCTCTTTGGAGCTGCAACATTAGGGGTTCTGGTGACACTGTATGAAGTAGATCCTCACTCAAGGCATCGGGACTTGTCGCCCTCGGCTTGGGTCCCCGCCTTCCAGCCGCCAGTTCACGCCCCATCTGAGCTTCCAGCCCCCTGATCCGCCTCCGGATCTCGGAGGAATACCGGATCCACGCGCCGACGGCGGTAGTGGTCTACCAGCTGCGCGAACTGGTCGCCGGCCGCGTCACCCGGGTAACGGAGCTGGAACAGCCCGTCTTGGCCTGGCGCTAGGGGGCGCTGTCCAGCCGGGCGCGGATATCCGCATAGGCCGCCATCACCATTGCCGCGAGGGCCGCCTCCGGCACCGGCTGGCCCCACCTCAGCTTGACGTGCCGCATCCGCTTACCGCTTCCCTCGAGGAGGCCGGAGGGATCCGGCAGGTCCGCCCCATGGAAGAAACCCACGGCCGCGTGGGCGCGGTAGGCGGCGACATAGGCAAAGGCTGCGTCAGCGACGCAGGCCGTAGGCTGGTGGTCATGAAGGCATTCAACGACGTCCAGACCGCAGGCGCGAATCTGGTCGAACCAGAAGCGGGCCAGGTGGCGGAGACCCGGGTCGCCGGCCTCGAACCAGGCTGAGACGGCGGGGTCATCCCGGCGGGCACCGGTCAGGCGGAAGAGGGGTTCCATGGGCCCAGACTCGCCCGGTTCGCGCCCTCGGAAACTAGACCTCGCTGAGGAAGCTCCGGACGGCGAGAAGGTAGGCCGGGAAGTTCTCCCGGCGGACATTGTGCCCCGCTCCCTCTATGCGAAGCGCCCGAAGGTCGGTGTTGATCTCGCGGGCCTCCCTCGCCTCGGCCGCCCCGACCATGCTTCCCTTCTCAGCATCTCCGTAGATGAGGAGGCTCGGCGCCCGGATCCGGCGGATGTCCGCCTGCCAGGGGGTGGGAAGGATCGGAAGGGCGTTCCTGGAGACCTGCTGCTTCGAGGCGATCCAGGCGGGGAACTCCTGCGTTTCCCAGGTCGGCGACTGCCGTCGCCCGAGAGCCATCAGCTCGGCTTCGGTCATGTCGTGTAACTGCCTCACCTGGTCCTTGAACCGCGCCAGTCGCTTGGCGGCCGTCTCGGCATCCATGGGCGGGACCAGGGGTGGGTCCTCGAGGATGACAGCGCGGATGAGGTCGGGGAATTCCGCCGCACAGGCGGCGGTCGCCCGGGCACCCATGGAGTGGCCCATGGCGATCACACCCGACAGCTCAAGGGCCCTGATAGCCTCGGCGATGTCCCGGCCGGGCATGTCCGGGGAGATTCCCGCCTCGCCGGGCCGCGAGCTTGCCCCATGTCCCCGGGCGTCCAGCAGGATCAGGTCGTACTCGGGGGACAGGGCCTCGGCCAGGCGGGCCCAGCAGAGGCCGTTGTCGGTCAGACCATGCGAGAGGACGATGGGCGGCCCCCCGCCACCGGTCCGGTGATAGGCCAGCCGTCCCCCGGTGACCTCGACCTCGCCGGAGGGCCAGTCCAATCGATTGGTCACCATGCATACGCCTCGGGAGCTGCGCCACAGGCTGGGAAGATCGCATCGAGCCGGGCCAGGGCGGACTCGTCAAGGTCCAACCCCGGTGCCTGCAGGAGGGCGGCGAACTGGTCCCGGCGCCTGGGCCCGACGATGGCGGAGGTGATCCCGGGCTGGTGCAGGAGCCAGGCGATGGCGACCACGCCCGGCGCCTGGCCCAGCTCGGCGCAGAAGGCCGTGAAGGCCGCCAGTCCGGGCGCATTCAGCTGGGCCGCGTCGCGCGCCTGCGCGCCCGCCCGACGACCGGAAGTCTCCCCCGACGCCCCGGCCAGGAGCCCCCCCGCGAGCGGGCTCCAGGCAATCACGCCGACGCCGTAGGCCTGGCAGGCGGGAAGCACTTCCAGCTCGGCCCGACGCTCGACGAGGTTGTAGAGGCTCTGCTCGCAGACCAGGCCGAGGCGGTGGGAGGCCAGGGCCTTCTCATTGAACCGGGCGATGGCCCAGCCGGGGAAGTTGCTGGAGCCCAAATAGGTGATCTTGCCCTGGGCGATGAGCCGGTCCATCGCCTGCAAGATCTCCTCGACCGGTGCCGCGCGGTCGATGTGGTGCATCTGGTAGAGGTCGATGTGGTCAACGCCCAGGCGCTTCAGGCTGGCGTCGCAGGCCCTCTGGATGTGGCGGGCCGACAGGCCCCGGTCGTTGACGTCTTCCGACATCGGCTCATGGACCTTGGTGGCCAGGACGATGCGGGCCCGCCGGGTCGGGTCCTGCGCCAGCCATTCCCCCAGCAGGCGCTCGGTGGCGCCCACGCCGAGCCGGCCGCCGTACTGGTCAGCGGTGTCGATGAAGTTGACCCCCGCCTCCAGGGCGTCATTCAGGATGTCGAAGCTCTCCTCGCGGGAGGTCAGGGGCCCGAAGTTCATGGTCCCCAGACAGATCTCGCTGACCTGGAGGGCGGTGCGCCCGAGGCGGCGGAACTTCATGGGGCTCTGAGGGTCGGACCCGTCACCAGGGTCTCGCTGGAGTCCAGGACGCAGTGCTGGACCCGCTTCCGGGCGGTCTCGGACAGGGTCAGGTAGTCGGCATGGCTGATCCCCGGGACGATGGGCTCGCGGAACCAGGGGGCGTAGAACTCAAGGTTCGGAATGGCCCGCATGGCGTCGGAAAGGTTGGGCGTGCCCCCATGCCAGGCCCGAACGTCGCGGATCATGACCGCGCCGGCGGGGGCGGGGCAGACCGTGCTCAGCCGCATCCACTCCGGCTCCTCGGCCAGGCTGGGGATCCGATGGCGGGCGTTCTGTGTACCCGGGATCTGTCGCGTCGGGCCGTTCAGGCGGGTCACCTCCTGGGGCAGGAAGTTGGCGCAGACATAGGGACAGGGCAGGTCCCGGATGGTCAGCTGCCCCCGGGGGTCATGGAAGGCACTGTAGGGCGTCGAGGCGCCATCCTTCCAGTCGCGGATGTCGGAATGCAGGGGCTGGTACCCGGTCGCCCCCGGCATGCAGAAGTCGCCGCTGGCCGCCCGCAGGACGAAGTCGGGCGACTGGAAAATCCCGGTGACCACCGAGTTGACGATCTCGTTGTCGAGCAGCATGCGCCACTCGGGCCGATGCAACTGGCTTCGCGTCAGACTGGAACCACCGAAGGAATACCGGTGCGAGCCCCGGTTGCCCTTCCGGTCGGTATCCAGGGCGAGGATCTCGTCGGCAACCTCCCGGCAGCCCCGGGCCAGGAACTCGACCTGGGCGCTGTCCAGCACATCAGCAATGACCACGAAACCGTCCCGGCGGAAAAGCTCGGGGGCGTGGGCCGCGTCGCCGGGGGACAGGATCTCCAGCCCCCGGATTCCGGTGTTGGCCTCAAGGTAGGCGCGCTGGGCGTCCAGGTCGGCAAACTGAGGCGAGGTTGTGGCGGTCGGCGTGATCGCATTCATTCCGTTTCCCCCCGGGGAGTTCCGCGACCCCGCGCCTCCCGCTTATTGATTGTTGTTTCAATAAATCCCGGTTCACGCAAGACGTCAGGCCAGTGGGAGGAATCCCGGGCACCGGTGGGGATCCCCCACCTTCATGCGCTCATGAAATTCCGCCACCTGAGGACCCGCCCCGACCCAGAGGCGACGGACCTCGGCCGGCAGGGGCGAGGTCAGAGGGTCAGGGCCGCCACGACCTGGTCGACAACGGCCTGCGCCTTGGCGCGCATCTCGTCATCGGTGGCATCCTGGATCGGGTGATCGACCAGAAGGTAGCGCGCACCCTCCATGCCCAGCGCCCGGCGCTGGACTTCGGCGGCCTCAGCGAACTCGCTGGAGGCGATGGAGACGGCGGGAAGCCCCTGGATTTCGAACCATACAGTGTCGTGCAGACTGCACGTCGTGCAGGATCCTCAATCGGCGAGGGCTTCCACCAGAACGCTACACTCCGCCTTGATCTTCAGCCGCAGGTCCGTGGGACAGGGCTTGGTGAAGGTCGGCTTGGCGTAGCGCCGGATCTCATTGTCCGGGAAGCGGGCGGCCAGCAGGCGCTGCAGCTCGTCCAAGAGCACATTGCCCCGGGGCTTGCTGATGTCCAGAAGGCCGATCACGCCCGGGATGCTTCCTGTTCGTGGAGTGATCTGGCGCTCGACGGGCACACGCTCGTCGGTCGGATCCAGGATTGTGGTCATCGATGTCCTCCGAATTCCGGAATTGAGGCTATCAGCAGTCTATCTTCCTGGAAACGACCGTTGAACCCATGGCGCCCGTGACCCAGCCGTGGAAGGCGGCCGAGAACTTCCCCGCCTCAGAACCTGCCACGACGATGTGGATGTACCGGCCATCGGCAAACTTCGGCGCCGGAGTCGCGAGCATCTCCGCCGTCATCTTGGCGGCGGAGGCGACCGGTATGCCAGCGCCGGAGACGTCGTTGGACACCATCTCCCTCAACGGCCTCGAGGTGACCTCCTGGATGCGGGCGCGGAGCCGGTCCTTGGGATAGGCCCCGTTGACGGTCAGCGTGTTGATATGCTCCGGACAGACCACCAGCAGGGCGTCCACGGGCATCCGGTGGATCTTGGGCAGGAACATGCCTTCCAGGCCCAGGCCAAGGGTCCCGGCGATCTGGTCAGGCCGGCGGGACTCCTGGTCGACGATCTGTACCGGACCGCTGGTCATGGCGAAGGCGGTGACTACCGAGTCCTCGCGCTGGAAGCCACGCTCCACGTGGAGGGGATCCCAGGGCGAGCCCTCCTCCCACTCGGCGAAGCACATGGTGAACTTCATGGGGCTGGAGAGGGTCGAGCGGTCGACGCCCCCGGGACGGGCCCCGCCAAGGTTGCGGACGACCAGGCGAAGCGCGCGGCCGATGGTGGCGTTGGCGCGGTTGCCTGCACCCAGGGCGGCCAGCTTCATGTTCATGCCGATCCGGTGGCGGATCGGGCCGTTGACCACCAGGACAGGCGAGGCGCCCATAGTGGTGGCGTTGACCCCATGCATGTTGAATTCGTCCGTGCAGACGGCCTCCAGGGCGGCGATCACCACGGGCAGGTATTCAGGCCGGCATCCGGCCATCACGGCGTTGATGGCCACCTTCTCCACCGTGGCCGGGGCCATGTTGGGCGGCACGATGGCGACGATGTCCTGCGGGTCCCGAGTCGTGCCCGCCAGCATGCGGATCACCCGCTCCGGCGTCGGCGGGACCAGGGGCAGGCCATCGCTGAAGCCCTGGTCGAACATGAACTCGTCGATGTCGTCGGAACCGGCGATCTCGATGCGGCGAGCCCGGATCGGGCTGCCCTCGGCCTCGGCCACCAGACGGTCATGGATGTCGGGATCGAGGTGCTTGGAGCCACAGCCCGGCCGCCAGTCCGGCAGGCCAGCCCAGTCCACCTGGGGCACCGGCGTCCCGAGCGCCTCGGAAACCTGCGCGGACAGGGCCTGCCACTCGGCCTTGACGAAGCCCTCCATCACGGGGGCTGTCGCCCCCTCGGTGCCCGTCCAGAAGACTGCCGGAACGCTCTCGAAGTCCCAGGCCAGGGAGGTCCGCAGGGCACCGTCGTCCAGGATGGGCAGGGTCAGGCCGTGGCGATCGCGCAGGATCTCGGCTCCGTCCCGGGCCTGGGCGACCATCCAGACGTCGGCATGTTCGCCCCATGCGCGGTGGAAGGCCTCCAGCAGGGGCGCAACGAGGTTGCAGGTGGCGCAGTCCTCCTTGGCAAAGCAGATGAGGCTCGGCCGACCCGTGGGGAAGCTTCGCGATACGCCTTTGAGGTCCTGGAGGGTGAAGGCGGGCGGGGTGTCGGTCATGGGTCCGTCCTCAGGGTCACAGGGGCACCAGCCCGGCGGCTAGGGTGGCGGAGGTGGATGGGAATCGAACCCACCACACGCCGGTGAGGCGTGTCACCGGTTTTGAAGACCGGGGAAGCCACCAGACTCCAGTCACCTCCATTGCCTGCGACACTAGTGCGGGACCGGCGGCACCCCGAAGCGCTTTCTTTGCGGAACGACCTGGCGAACGTCCCCTCGGCGGACCGTGTCGCCCCGGGAGTCGAGGAACTCCAGGGCCGGGACGATGAACTTGCGGGAGGTGGAAAGGGCCGCCCGGGCCTCGCCGGTGGTGAATTCCGCTGGCGGCGGGAAGGCCGCCTCCAGGTCCCGGAGGGCACCGTCCAGGGCTTCCAGGTGGAAAACCAGGGTCTGGCGCAGGGCGTGGTTGCGCAGGGAGAC
>CAIWHQ010000289.1 GCA_903912465.1 uncultured Alphaproteobacteria bacterium
TGCATCAGGTGCTGCATCAGGTGCTGCATCAGGTGCTGCATCAGGTGCTGCATCAGGTGCTGCATCAGGTGCTGCATCAGGTGCTGCATCAGGTGCTGCATCAGGTGCTGCATCAGGTGCTGCATCAGGTGCTGCACGCGGCACTCCCCCTAAAGGGGGAGGTGCAGCGTGCAGCATAGCCCTGCTTTGCAGCAGATCGACGCTAGATCGATCACCTCGACCAGCCCGCCCTGGCCACCGATCGCCACAAGCAATTCCCAGCATTTCATAGTCCGGATCGATGCAGTCGATGACTGTCGGAAGCCCATCGGAAGCCGTCGGAAGGCCTCGAGGTGTCCGTCGGAAGCATCGTCGGAAGGGCGTCGGAAGCCGTCGGAAGCAAGCCAGCACAGGGTTTTCGTCGGAAGCCGTCGGAACGACGTCGGAAAGGCCCTCCCCCTAAAGGGGGAGAGGCGCCGTGCGGCGACGCCTCCCCTGCCTTCAGTGGCGCGTCGATGATGAAGGAATGTGGCATCGTTGGTTTGGACACCTCTTCGGCCTGGTGCGGGAGGATTCCCGCAAAATGCTGTAATCGTTGGATTATTGTTTGACGGGGTGGTGAGCCGGTCGTAGATATCCGAAATAGAAACCTCGGAACTGCGACCAGAGATCACGGTCAGACGGTCGTCGTTCCCCAGGGGTCAGGTGATGGCGGAACGTCTGCGCGGACGAGCTGCCGTCGTCCAACGTCCGAGGCGACTACGAGCTGAGCCGCTCTGCCGGGACTGTGCTGCGAAGGGTCGGATACGGGAGGCCACCGTGCCCGACCACATCGTTCCGCTGGCGCTGGGTGGCGATGACACTGACGCGAACACGAGAAGTTTGTGTACGCCGTGTCACGGCACCCGCACGGCCGAGCAGTTCGGTCATCGCAGGAGGGTTGCGACCGGTCCGGACGGCTGGCCCAGCCCGTGACCGCACCGGGGGGGGGCGGTTCGTAACTTCGCTTGGTAGGCGAGGGAAACCGCGCATGGTCCAAACTTCACGCGACCGCGAGTTAGCGACCGGGGGTCAAGGCCGAACAAGTCGGGGCGCTGGTTCTAATTGACTGGATTGGCGCGGCGATTGGGCGGAAACCGGTGCCGCTTGTAGGAAATCGGTCTCAACGCAGCCTCCGCTCCATCCACCAAGCCCTTAGTGGAGACGGGTTAGCGTTAGACTGACAGCACCCTCCAATGCCCGCTCGGTGCGCGTCTCCTGGACAACGGTGATGACGACCGAGAGCCCGGCGAAGGCCACCAGGACGAGGGCCTCCTTGAAATCGCCCAGGGCCATGTAGATCCCGCCGGCCCCCAGCAGGAGGGCCAGCATGGGCTCATGCAGGACGTCAGCCAGGATGCGGGGGGGGGTCCGCCGGCCGTCCCTCGGAAGCGCATTGAAGCCCTCTGTGCGCAGGCGCTCGGCCGCCATGTTCTCGCTCAGACCCGACGGATTGAAGGGATCGGCGATATCGGTCACGGCGCGCGCGCCCCGGTGTTCGCCGGGATCGGCCGCCCGTTCCTGCAGGATCTCTTCCTGCTCACAATGATCGCCCTTCCAATGAGACAGGACGCAAGCCTAGACCCGGCAAAGAGGGGGGTCTTTGATTTTTCTCTGGACATCGGCTCCAGCCTGCCGGCGCGGTTATATGGAGCGCCCGGTCAGGAGATGGCGCCCTGAGCCTGAAGCGGAGCCACCATGACCACGCCGATCCGTGCCCCCTTCATCTGGACGCCTCGCCAGCCCATGGATCCGCGCGGCTTCAACGCCATGCATTCGGGCAAACCGCCCCGCAGCGACGGGGTGAACCGCTGGTTCCTGTTCCGCCGGCGACTGGACCTTTCCAATCCCCGGGGGGGAGTGCTCTCGATCACGGTGGACGGCCGCTACATCGCCTGGGTGAACGGGGAGAGACTGGGGGCTGGGCCGGTCCGCTCCAGCCCCCTCTTCAAGCGCTACGACACCCACGACCTGTCCGGGCGCCTGAAACCCGGAGGCAACGTCATCGCGATCCTGGTTCACACCTACGGCGTGGACACCGCCTTCCACGAGGAGACGCACGGCATGTGGCGGCCGACCCTGGGCGATGGCGGTCTCTGGGTCGAGGGCCAGCTGGAGGATGGGCAGGAGCAGGTTCCGGTCCGCTCCGACGCCGAGTGGCGCTGCGTGCAATCGACGGCCTGGAGCAGCGACACCCCGAGGGTCAACCATGGCCTGGGTTTCGTCGAGGACCTGGATGCGCGTCTCCTTCCCGCCGAATGGACGGGGCTGGACTTCGATGACCGAGACTGGGACCTCGCCCGGCCCCTCGAGTTCGGCGGCGGAGGTCCAGAGGCGCCGTATGGCGGCCTGGTGACGCGGCCCTTCCCGACCCTGATCCCCAGCGGGATCCCGCATCCGACCCACGTCCTCGCGACGGCGGAGCGGGTGGTCTGGATGCGCGGACAGACGCCGGTCCCGGACCTGCCCCTGCACAAGCGGATTTACCAGGAGCCATTGGCGCCGCTTCCGGAAGGTGCGGTCGACGGGGCCGAGGGATGGCTCCAGGCCACGGGCGCAGATGTCCGGGTGCGTACCGGACCCCAGGGCGATATCTCTGTCTTGCTGGACTTCGGACGGATCGTCACCGGACGGCCCCGGATCGAACTCGAGGCCCTGGGGGGCGAGGTCGTCGAAATCGCCTGCGCCGAAGCCCTGCCAGGGGAGTGGCGGACGGGCGGTCCCGCGCCGGACGCCCGGATCACACCCCGGCCTGTCCTGGGACGCGACACTCACCTTTGCCGGTATGTGGCCCGCCCGGGCGCACAGTCCTTCGAACGCTTCGAGTGGTGCGCGATCCGCTGGATGCAGGTGACAGTCCGCAATGCCCCCGAAGGCCTGCGCCTGTTGGGCGTCGGAGCCATGCTGGAAAACTACCCGGTGGAGGCGCTGGGTCGCTTCACCTGTTCCGATCCCTTCCTGACCCGCCTGTGGGAGATTGGCGCCTACACCCTTCGCCAGTGCATGCATGACGCATGGGAGGACTGCCCCAGCCGCGAGCAGCGTCAGTGGCTGGGGGACGCCACGGTGGAGAACCTGGTGGGGTGGGCCGCCTTCGGCCCGGACATCGTCCCCCTGAACGCCAAGTTCCTGCGGCAGGCGGCGGAGAGCCAGAGGCCGGACGGCCTGACCCAAATGTTCGCGCCCGGCGACCACATGACGGACTGGCTGCTGATCCCGGACTGGACCCTTCAGTGGATCCTCAACGCCGGCGACCACTACCGGCATAGCGGGGACCTGGAGACGATCGAGGAGATCCTGCCCTCCATCCAGAAGGCGCTGGCCTGGTTCGAGCGGTTGGCCGGCCCCGACGGCCTGGTCGCCGACATGCCTTACTGGCACTTCATGGACTGGGCGGGGGTGGGCCGCCACGGCCAGGCCGCGACCCTGAACGCCCAGCTGGCGGGCGCCTTCCAGGTGGCCGCCGACCTTTGCCGGGCCTGTGGTTCGGAAAGGTTCGCGGGACGCTACGAGGCCCGGGCCGCAGGCATCGCCGAAGTCCTGCACGGCCGGCATTGGGACGAGGCCCGCGGGGTGTTCGTCGACGTTGTGGACCCGGTCACGGGGGCGCAGGAGCCCCGCGTATCGCAGCACGCCAACGCCGCCATCGCCCTGTGGGCCCCGGATTCGGCCAGCCGGATGGAGCGGGCCCTGGCGCGGATAACGGATGGTGACCGACTGACCTTCACCGCCGCCCCACCCGTTGCGCCGACCGGGGAGACCCTGGACCCCGAGAACGGCGTGGTCCTGGCCAATACCTTCTACGCCCACTTCGTCTATGAGGCCCTGGCCGCTCACGGGAGAATGGAGACGGCGCTCGACCTCATGCGCCAACGCTACGGGCCCATGCTGGCGAGGGGCGCCACGACCCTCTGGGAGAGCTTCGAGCCCACAGCCAGCCTCTGCCACGCGTTCTCCGCCTCGCCGACCTGGCAGCTGAGCCGGCGCATACTTGGGGTACACCCCCTTGCCCCCGGCTACGCCGTCATTGGCGTCTCACCCCAGCTAGCCGGCCTCGAGGCGGCCGAGGGCGTCTTCCCCACCGCGCGCGGCCCCGTGAGCGTGCAGCTCTTCCGCAAGGGCGAGGATACGGTGGCGCGGATCCACGCGCCGCCCGGCGTCCCCACCCGCTTCATGACCCCGCCCGGCCATGTCCAGGTCGGGGGCGATATCGAGGCGGACGCCGAGGGCCGGGCCGAAGCCCGGTTCCGGCGGGCGCCGGGCTGAGGCGGCGAACCCGCACGGGCGACATCCCGGAACTCTGCGGATGCCGCCGCCCCCAGCCTACCCCTCGCCGATGAGGAAGCGCGGGACGTCCAGCCACCAGCCGGTGACGTTGATGACATTCACCCCGAGCCCTTCACGTTCGCCACAAGGAGCTTGGCGTTGCAGCCCAGGTCGAAGGTGGTGGCGTCGAGGATGGTGTCGATCCCCGTGGCCTTGGCCTCCGATAGGTCGGCGATGGCGCGGGCCTCGCGGTCCTGGCCGAGGAGGTCTGGATAGGCGTCGTAGAGGCCGCTGGCGGCGACCATGACGTGGTCGTGAGGGTGAAGCCGAGCTGGTCGCCGGGTCACGCCGCCTTTACCTTGGTCACCTTTGCTGGGACAGTCCCCGCCCAGACCCGGAGGGCGCGACATGGCGGCTGGCGTTTCATCCTTCCTCGCGGTCCCGGTCCTGGCGGCGTCCGGTGGATCCACGGACGCGACCCTGCGGGCCGACGACATCCCCGTGGCGCATACCCCGAAGGTCCCGGGCGGATACGGCCGGACCTTCCCAGAGCCGGTGCTGAAGCGCTGCGGCGAGCCTCTTGTGGCGGGCGCCCCGGACCTGCGGGGCGTCTGGCGGATCGTCGAGGTGAACGGCCGGGCGCCAGCGCCGGGCGAGCGCATGCACGGCTATGTCGAGCGGATCGAGCAGTGCGGGAACCGGATCGTCGACATGGGCGGCGGGACCATCGCCGACGCCCGGGCCGACGGGACCGAGGCCAACGCCGTACAGGACGTCTCGGTACGGGACTTCCGCACCCCGATCGTCGCCATTGCGACTTACGAGGCGGGGGCCTTCATACTCCGGCCCAAGGGTATGTCGGGGATCGAGGTCCGGCGCTGGCTGGAACCCGACGGCCGGATGGGCTGGACGCGGCCCGACCTGGGCCGCATGCGCCTGGAGCGTATCGGCGGGCCGAACGATCCCTACACGCGGGAGGACTAGACGGAGACGGGCCCGCTCACGCGGCCTCGGCGGCCTTGAAGGCGGGCCGCGCCTCGAGCCGGTCGGCATAGGCGCTGAGGTTCGGGAAGTTGCCGAAGTCCGCGCCGAGGCGACGGGACATGATGACGGCGTGTCCCGTGATGGTGTCGGCGATGGTGAAGTCGCCGGCGATGTACTCGCGCCCGAACTCGGCCCACAGCGGCCTCACCCCCGAAGCGGTGCGGCTGAACCCCGCGGTCGGCCAGCTGCGCAACATCGAAGGCTGCGCCGGCCGACCGCTACCGCCGACGCCACAGATCAACTATCAACCCCAAGGGCTCTCATAATGATCGAGGGACCGGCGGGGAGCAGGTCACGACGGCTCAGATCACCAAAGCACTCTCGTTATGGCTGGATGAGAAACGGGGGTCACGTCAGCAACGACCCAGATGGGTGGTGAGCTGACATTGCGGATGTCGCCGCCAGATGGCTGCCATGAGTCAGGCGCGGAGGTGGACTCCGGCCACTTGCGCCAATGCTCCATTGTCGGAAATCATGTCGCCCGATCGATGCATTGGCTGCGCGGAATCCCGGGAGACCGCCTTGTTGCTGGCCAAGAAGACGCGCACGGCCGCCAGATAGCCGTCGAAATTCTCGCGGCGGATGTTGTGGCCGGCATCGGGAATCCGGACTGTCGTGATGTTCGGATTGAGGGCCATCGCCTCGTCGGCGATCTCCGCCGTGACCAGAGCGCCGCGCGCTGGCTCGCCGAGGATCAGCAGGATCGGAGCGGTGATAGCCCGAAGCGATTCCTGCCAGGGCGAGCGATAGTCCGGCATGGCGTCCGGATCGACCTGACGCTTGCTGGCCACCCACGCCGGAAACTCGTCCTCATGCCAGTCCGGCGATGTCTTTCGACCCAGCGCGATGATGTCCGCCTCGGACATGGCCTGGAAGGCTTCCACCTGATCGCGGAACTTGCGCCGGCGGAGCGCGGCCGCCGCTGGATCGGCGACCGGGAGGAAAGGCGGATCTTCAAGAATGACCTTCGACGCCAGCCCCGGATAAGCGCCGGCAAAGTCGGCGGTGGCGCGGGCGCCCACGGAGTGGCCCATCACGATCGGCGACCGCAGGCCCAGAAAGTCGATCGCCTCGGCGATGTCGCGACCGGCGTGATCAGGTGGCGCGCCGACCATGCGCGAGCTTTCCCCGTGGCCCCGAGCATCGAGCATGATGACGTCGAAGTCCGGCGCCAGGGCCGCCGCCAGCCGGCTCCAGCAGAGGCCATTGTCCGTCAGGCCGTGGGACAGCACCAACGACGGGCCATCGCCGCCCGTACGGTGGTAGGCAAGAAGCCCGCCGGTCACCGGGATGCGACCCTCATGGATCACCATGCATAGGCCTCCGGCGCCGGGCCGCAAGGCGGGAAGATCCCGTCGATCGCCGTCAGCGACTCGTCGTCCAGCCGGATGTCGGGCGCATGCAGAACCGAGGTCAGCTGGTCGAGGTTGCGCGGGCCGATGATGGTGGCCGTCACGCCGTCCTGATGCAGCAGCCAGGCCAGGGCGACCGCGCCGGGCGGCTCGCCCAGCGCCCGACAGAGGTCGCCAAAGCGGGAAAGCTGACCGACCCGGGCGTCAGCGGCCGCCTTCGCGTCGGCCGACTGGCGCCGACCGTCCGCATCCATGGACGCGCCGGCCAGCAGGCCGCCGGCCAACGGGCTCCAGGGGATGAGGCCCAGGCCGTATTCGCGGCAGGCGGGGACCACCTCCAGTTCAGCGCGGCGTTCCAGCAGATTGTAGAGACCCTGCTCCGACACCAGGCCCAGCCGGCCCCGGCCCTCCGCCTTCTCGTTGGCCTGGGCGATCTTCCAGCCTGGGAAGTTGCTCGAGCCGACGTATGTGATCTTGCCCTGGCTGATCAGCCGGTCGGTCGCCTGCCAGATCTCTTCCATCGGCGCGGTGCGGTCGATGTGATGCAGCTGGTAGAGATCGATGTGCTCGACCCCGAGCCGGCGCAGGCTCGCATCGCAGGCCATCTGGATGTGCCGCGCCGACAGACCCCGGTCATTGACGTCGTCCGACATCGGCTCGTGAACCTTGGTGGCGAGCACGATCCGGTCGCGGCGGCCACGATCCTCGGCGAGCCAGCGGCCGAGCAGGCTTTCGGTCGCGCCCACGCCCAGATGGCCGCCGTACTGGTTGGCCGTGTCGATGAA